>JAGHSC010000205.1 GCA_018066065.1 Candidatus Cryptobacteroides faecihippi | reverse complement strand
GTGTTCCAGGGGGAATTCTATACATTGCACTGTATGTCTCCGCGCTTGCCGTATCGTCGATTGGCGATCTTGTCAAGAATCGTGACAACTGGAACTACAACGCACTCGGAGCATCAGGAGCGGTGTCGGCAATCCTGTTCGCATCGATACTCTTTGCTCCGAAGATGGGCATCTATATCTACCTGATTCCTATCCCGGTTCCAGGATATATCTTCGCACCGCTGTACCTTCTCTATTGCTGGTACATGGCTAAAAGAAACATGGACAACATCGGCCACACAGCTCACTTCTGTGGAGCCGTGTACGGACTGCTGTTTCCACTGATTTGCAGACCTGAACTTCTGAGCTTGTGTCTGTCACAATTCGGACTATGAAACGGATTCTTCTGATCATCATCACTGCGCTGCTGTCGTTCGCTATCTGCAATGCTCAGAAGATTACCGACAGCGGATACAGGACAATCGGGCATGCCAAGGATCTGCCGATGGAATGGGCAGCACTGTATTTCTTCTTCAAAATATAGACGAGACTCCTGAACAGAGATTCCCTAATAAGGATCGGCCGCATGCCTGCGGCCGCTCCTTTGTTTGGTAGCTGTTGACGGGCAGGGGAGGGTACTACTCGTACTCCTGCCAGCTCTTGATCTTGATGTCCTCCAGAGACTTTTCGGTGATGGCCTCCATGAAGGCTCCTGCAAGGCGGGCGTTGGTGATGAGCGGAATGTTGTGGTCGATTGCGCCACGGCGGATGTGATAGCCGTTCGTGAGCTCCCTCTTGGTCCTGTTCTTAGGGATGTTGATGATCAGGTCGAACTTGTGGTCCGCAATCATCTTCATCACATTCTCGGTGTCAGGATTCTCCTCATCGGGCCAAGCGACTGCAATTGCCTCCACGCCATTGTCCTTCAGGAACTTCGCGGTTCCACAGGTAGCGTAGATCGTGTAGCCTGCCTTCTGGAGAAGCTGGGCACCATCGAGGAGGGCAACCTTTGCCTTGGCATCGCCGCTGCTGATCATGATGCCCTTTTCCTTGGAAGGAATCTTGTAGCCCGTCGCGATCATCGCATTGATGAGAGCCTCGCTGTAGTCGTCGCCGAGACATCCGACCTCACCGGTGGAACTCATGTCCACACCGAGGACTGGGTCGGCATTCTGGAGACGTGCGAAGCTGAACTGGCTGGCCTTGACTCCGATCCTGTCGATGTCGAACTCGCTCTTGTCAGGCATTGTGTATGGTGCATCGAGCATGATCTTGGTCGCAGTCTCGATGAAGTTGCGCTTGAGAACCTTGGAAACGAATGGGAAGCTTCGTGAAGCACGAAGGTTGCACTCGATGACCTTGACCTCGCGTCCCTTTGCAAGGAACTGGATGTTGAAAGGACCTGAGATGTTGAGCTCCTTTGCGATTGCGCGGCTGATCTTCTTGATCTGGCGGATCGTTGCAAAGCTGATGTTCTGGGCAGGGAAGACCATTGTGGCATCGCCGGAGTGCACACCAGCATATTCAATGTGCTCGCTGATACCATACTCGACGACTTCGCCGTTGCGGGCGACAGCGTCGAACTCGATCTCGTTGGTCTCCGTCATGAACTTGGAGATCACGACAGGGTACTCCTTGCTGACTTCGGCAGCCATCTCGAGGAAGCGGCCAAGCTCGTCGTCGCTGTAGCAGACGTTCATCGCTGCACCTGAAAGGACGTAGGATGGACGCACGAGGACTGGGTAGCCTACCTTGTCGATGAACTGCTTGACATCCTCCATGCTGGTGAGTGCGCTCCACTCAGGCTGGTCGATGCCGAGCTGGTCGAGCATTGCGCTGAACTTGTTGCGGTTCTCTGCGCGGTCGATGCTGACAGGGGAGGTGCCGAGGACCGGTACGCTCTGGCGATAGAGCTTCATCGCGAGGTTGTTCGGGATCTGTCCACCCACGCTGACGATGACTCCGTTAGGGTTCTCGAGGTCGATCACGTCGAGGACGCGCTCGAAGCTGAGCTCGTCGAAATAGAGACGGTCGCACATGTCGTAGTCGGTGGAGACGGTCTCAGGGTTGTAGTTGATCATGATCGACTTGTAGCCGAGCTTGCGGGCGGTCTGGACTGCGTTGACCGAGCACCAGTCGAACTCCACGGAGCTACCGATGCGGTAGGCACCGGAACCGAGTACGACAACAGACTTGTCATTCTTGTAGTAGTTGACGTCGTAGCCCTTTGCACCGTAGGTCATGTAAAGGTAGTTGGTGAGGTCAGGATGCTCGCTTGCGACGGTCTCGATCCTCTTGACTGCAGGGAAGATGCCGAGATCCTTCCTCCTGGCGCGGACCTTGAGAATCTCCTTCTCCATGTTGCTCTTGTCCTTGAGCACGAATCGGGCGATCTGGAAATCGGAGAATCCCATGAC
>JAGHSC010000105.1 GCA_018066065.1 Candidatus Cryptobacteroides faecihippi | reverse complement strand
CCGTATAGACGGTACCGATCCTGAACCAGATGCCTGGCTGAGGGATGTTTCCGAAATCGTAGTAGACCTTGTTCAGGATGTTGTCGGCCTCGATGAAGACCTTGTAGCTCTTCCTGACCCAGAACAGCTTGGAATCCAGCAAGGTGTAAGGCTGGTAGTCGACAATCACTCCTGTCGGAGCCGTGGAGTCATACTTCTCGTAGCTTCCGACCCTGTCCTGCCAGCGGACAGAGACGTTCCAGGTGAGGTTCCACGGCAGGCGGATGTCGATGCCTGCCACAAGCTTGTTCCTCAGGTACTCGAGGGCGTAGCGGGACTCGATCCCCTTCTGGAGAGCCTTGTCCTGGTCGATGTGGCTGTAGGCGATGTCGATCTTGGAAAGCGGGAAAGACTCGAGGCCGAGGAGGACCGGGAAGTCGACCCTGACGGAGAGTTCCTCTCCGATGGTGTTGATCGAAGTGTGGTTGACTGATTCCCAGTAAGGGTCGTCGCTGGAGTTGAAGTCCTTGATCCAGTCGATCATCTGGGAGCCATGGTGGTAGTAAGCCGAGAGCACGGCGGAGATGCCCGGCTTGAGGTACTTGAGTCCACCTTCGATGGACTGCATCCTTTCAGGCTTGAGGTTCGGGTCGGCCTTGTGACCTCCCACTGAATAGTAAAGCTCGGTGAACGTTGGGAGCCTGAATGAAGAGTTATATGATGCGTAGAGTTTCCAGTCATCCGAGAACCTCCAGCTCATGTCGAGGCCGGGATAGAGGCCGAAGCTGGTCCCATTGGTGGAATTCATCACGGCAGTCACGCCACCGGAGATTGTGAACCTGCTGAGAATCAGGCTGTGGTCAAGGTAGGCATTGACATTGGTGCGGTTAAGTCCGCAGACATAATGATCTCCCTTTGTGAGGAAAAGCGGTTCTCCGAGATTGGTACTGATGATGTCCTCGTTGCGCATCTCCGCTCCGAACGAGGTGGTTCCTGCCTTGGTAATGAGGTCGGCTCCGAGGTTCACTCCCAGGACACTGGTCCTGTGGAAGTTGAACGGAACCTTGTCCGGATTGTTCCTGATGAGTTCGAAGCGGTCCTCGCCACGGTTCCAGTAGACTGCAGGCTTGAAGCGGAAGACGTCTCCCTTGGTCTGTGCCTGGAGGGCGATGGTGGACTTGAGCGTGTGCTCGAACTGGTCATCATACTTTGCGCTGTAGAAGGTGTTCGAGCCGAAATCCTTGTAGGAGAGGCCTCCCTGCAGGGAAATGTCCAGCGCCGCACTTGAATATTCAGTTGAAAGGAAGGTCTTCTCTCCGCGGAAGTCGCTGTTGAGCCTGCCTTCCTTGTTGCGGCTGTAACCGTCCGAGCAGGAGTAGCTGGTGCCCATCAAGGTCTTGAACCTTCCTGCAGACCAACCATAGTTGGTTCCGGCGCTCATGAAGCCGTAGGAGCCTCCCTGGACGTGGGATGTCGAGGTGACCCTCCCTGGCTTCTTGGTGACGATGTTGATCGCTCCGACAAGGGAAGACGTGCCGTAGACCCTGGCTGAAGGGCCTTCGAGGACCTCGATCCTTTCAATCTCGGCGATGCTCACCGGGAAGTCGGCGGCATTGTGGCCTGTGTGCGGGTCGGAGATGTTGATTCCGTTTAGAAGTATGGCGATCTGGTCGAAAGTACCGCCCCTCATGCTGATGTCTGTCTGCATGCCCATGCTTCCACGCTGGCGCACATCCACGCCCGCTACATATTTAAGAAGGTCATTGACGGTCTGGGCAGGGGTGGTCGCGTTGGCCATGCTGTCCATGACAGTCACGATCCTGGCACTTGTGCCCAGGGTCATTGCGGCTCTGGAAGCCGTGACGGAGACGGATTCGAGGCGGTGAACCGTGTCTGAAGGGGTCACCATTGCGGTCATCGATGCCGGAAAGATGGTCATTGCCAAAGCCAGAAGCAACTGATATTTCATAGTCGTTCAAATTTGAGAGCGCAAAAATAGCGAATAATGCCACAAATAATCATCCAATTCGCCACAGAAAGCGGTTTCAGGGACGAAAATACCAAGAATTACACGGAATATGGCTACATTTGTAGTCTATGCTCAAGAAGCGGACTACACTCTGGGCCATCCTGATGGTCACCTTGGCGACAGCATTCCTCGCATCATGCGGGATTGATGCCGTCCCGGACCTTGATGTCATCCGCAAGCCGGGCACTTCGACGGATGTCACGATCTGTCTCGGCGCCTCTCCTTCGACAAGGACTGAGATCAACCAGGCCGCAGACGGATTCGGATGGAGCCTGGGCGACAGGATCTCAGTCTGGGCAAAGGCTTCCGACGGAAGGTTCGTGCTCGAGAACCAGGTGTTCAACATCTACGCAAGGGCATTCGAGAAGGAGAAAGCCTATTTCTCATCTACACTGGCCAGCCCGATGGCCGAGGGAAACTATACTTATAATATAGTATACCCGGTACCGGAGTCGGTATCCGGCACGACAGCCACCTTCGACCTTCCATCAACCCAGGACGGAAAGGCATCAGGAGGCACCGACATCACGGTATCCTCCCCTGTTTCCTTCAAGGAACTTGCACCGGCATCCGAGTCGGACCCGATCGGAATGGACTCCAACGCCATTCCGGCAGAGCTTCACCACATCCTGCATTTCCTCAGGTTCTACCTTCCGAGGGGTGGCAGCCTCATGGGAGAGCCTGTGACCAGGATAGTGTTCACCATGCCCCAGGACATTGCAGGCAAGGTCACGGTCGACATCACCGACCCTTCAAGCGCGACCATCAGCGACGGGACGAAGACGATCACACTCGACCTGAAAGAAGCTCTGGCTGAGTCGAATGGCAGCACCAGGAACTATGCCGTCGCGGGCATCTTCCCTCCCGCTTCCACCTATTCAGTGACAGACTTCATGCAGGTCACAATGTACTCCGAGGGCAAGATCGGCACGGTGTCCCCTATCTGCCTGGGCGGCAGGAACTTCGCGGCAGGCCATGTCACCAGCGTAAAGCTTGACGCGAGCGACGTAAGAGACTACTACGCCCTCTCCTTCAGGATCGATTCCAACAATCTCGGCGAGAACCTCCAGAACATCAAGCTCGTCCTCCCTGAAGGAACCTCCTGGCCGGGAAGTTCCTCCAACGAATATGTGCACACGGGAGCTGACGGTGCACTCCTCGCCAGCGGTGAGGAATTCAGGATCAGCACAGAGGATGCCGGCGCATTCAGGCAGCTTTCCGGGCAGGAAGTGACTGTCCTCTACGAGAGCGAGTGCGCAATCGTCAGCGAGAGGGTACGCATCCCTGACCTGTCCTCAAGCAGCAAGGGAAATGTCTCACTCAATGAACCTTACCTCCTCGCCGAAGACTTCGGCAGCCTCGCACCCGACTTCAGCTTCAATGACGGCTACTCCGGCGGCTTCAACACCGGAGAAAAGGATGGACACGAGTTCCTCAAAGGCTGGTCAGGTGCCCGTGTCGGAGGAAAGGCTGGCAAGGCCATCAGGATCAGCTGCCGAAGGGAGGTCGTCGCACGCTACTATGCAAGATGCGACTCTCCTTTCCTCACAGGCCTGAAGTACACTTCAGCAGAATTTGCCCAGAGAGGAATCGACTTCAGGATCAAGGTCAGGTTCAGCTACTCGATGAATCGTGAAGAAGGTGGCGGCGTGACTGCAAACACAGGCCAGACAATGTACTTCGGAACGAACACCAAGGCTGGTATCCTCAAGAGCCAGGATTCTTCAGGAAGCTTTGACGAAGGAACTGCACTCAAGGAGACCACAGGATCCTACGACGTGATCGACCATCAGGCAGAGTACAGCCTGAGCGGCATCGGCAGCAACCACAGGCTCTCATGGAGGACTTACCCAGACCTCTACGCATTAGGCAACGGTACCTATCACCTGTACCTTGACAACATCTACGTGACAATAGAAAGATAAAGGATAAAGAAATGACAAAAAGATCGATCAGATGCTTCTTCGCAAGCCTGGCACTTCTCCCGGTCCTGCTCTCATGCAACGGCAGGGAGGACAACTCAGGCAAGGCGACCGTACGTTTTTCCGTACGGCCAGACTCACCTGTTGCGGAGATCACCAGAAGCAACGTCAGTGACTTCACAGCACTTCCTTCCGGCGATGACTTCACCATCGTCATCACAGACAGCAAGGAAAACGTGGTCTACAGCGGCCTCGTCAAGGACTACCCTGCAGACAAGGCTTACTCAGTCGGAAACTATTCAGTGAAGGCTTCCTACGGTTCTGTCAGCGACGAAGGCTTCGACAAGCCATGCTTCATCGGGACCCAGGACTTCACCGTGACCGGAGGCTCGACCAACGACGTGACCGTCAACGTCAAGCTTGCCAATGCAATCGTCAGGATCGCCTGCTCGGAGATGTTCACAAAGTACTACACCGACTACACCTTCACCCTGAAGACCGGCAACGGTACCGTGATCAGCTACCCTAAGTCCGAGACCAGGGCTGTCTTCGTGGACGCCTACACTCTCACGATCGAAGGTGAGCTCACCACCCAGGCCGGAAAGGCCGCAACCTTCAGCAAGGCATACTCATCTGCCCTCTCAGAGGCCACATGCTACACCCTGAAGTTCGATGCCAGCAACATCGGAAGCGGCTCGATCTCAATTACTTTCGACAATTCCACAGATGACGTGGACCTCGGTTTCGTGGAACTCAACGACTAGGGAGGACAGAAAAGATGAAAAGAACATTCGCAATACTTTCAGCATTGGCGCTTCTTCTCTGCTCATGCAAGGAAGACATTTTCAGGTACGACACAAAGGACAGGACCGGAATCCTCTCGCTCGACGGATTCACCGTCTCCACTGACGACGATGTCAATGTCGTGTCCAGGGCAACAACCGAGGCTTCGGGCAACTATGTCCTCACCCTCTTCGACTCAGACGGCACACAGGTCTGGGAGAAGAGCTACTCGACAGTCAAGTCGGAGATTGCCCAGAGCAAGGAAGGTGGAATCAGCCTCAATGCAGGCTCCTACACACTGAACATCCAGTCCGAGGCAGGAGATGTTCCCGCATCACAGTTCTCCAAGCCGATCTACGGAGCCACCAAGGCCTTCACCATCGAGACCGGAAAGACGACCAGCCTGGGATCGATCACCTGCACCCTCGTCCAGTGTGCCGTCAAGGTCCGCTACAACGACGATTTCCTCGGCATGGTCACCGCTGACGGTACCTGCTCTGTCGAAGTGACCGCAGGTGCACCTCTGAACTACGCCCTTTCCTACAACGGAGGAAAGCCATCCTACGACGAAAGCACAGGCTACTTCGCTGTCAACAACGGCAGCAACACCACGATGGCAGTGACATTCAAGGGCGGCATCGAAGGCAAGACCCAGAAGATGAAGACCTCCATCACCGGAATCAAGGCCCAGGACCTCCACATCATCACCTTCATGAAGAAGATCGATGCCACCGGCAACGCATCCTTCGTGATCGTCATCGACGGTCTTGTCGCCGATACAGAGCTCGTGAATGACATCCAGGGCGCAGAGGAAGGCGACGGAAACGACCCTCAGGCTCCTACCGGAGACGGAGGCATCGAGCTCATCAGCACCTGTTCTTACGACATCAGCCAGCCTGTAGTCGTCCCTGCAAGCGATCCATTCAAGATGACCATGCAGGCAATTATCCCTAACGGAGCAAGGAAGTTCACCGTCGACATCGCTTCGACCAACGCAGATTTCATCGCTTCCGTCAACTCTGTCGGCGGTACGACCCTCGACCTCATCAATCCTTCAGAGGCTGCTCTCGGAGTCTTCGGCATCGTTCCATTCCCTCACGGACAGGAGCTCATGAACGCCACCTTGATCGACTTCGACCTCACGGAAGCACAGACCCCTCTGCTCGCATTCCCTGGCACACACACATTCACCATGAATGTCACCGACGGCAAGGGCTGCAGGAAGAGCATCGCAATCAGTCTTGTAGTAAGATAAGGAGGAACAGCCATGAAGAGAATCACAGCATCAATCCTTGTCATCGCCTCAGGACTCATCCTGACGACATCCTGCGACAAGAAGCTCGAAGGAGGCATGGGAGAGCTCTCCCTCGAAGTCCTCATGAGCAACGAGACCAGGGCTGCAATGAGCGAAAGCGAGACACTCGCCTCCGCAAAGGTAAAGAGCTACAAGGCCGATTTCTCCGGTCTCATACGTGAATATGTGAAGTCCGAGATGCCTGCAAGCCTCTACCTCCCTGCCGACAGCTACAGAGTCGACGTCGAGGCAGGAGAACTCTCGAAGGAGAACCCTGCAAAGGCATCCTGGGACCAGGCAAGCTGGAAGGGATCTTCCAATGTCAACATCACAGCGTCCACAACCTCAAGCGTTTCCGTGACCGCGAAGATCTGCAATGCGATATCCAGGATCAACTTCGACCCAAGCATCGCAGCAGCTTTCGAGAACGACTACGTCTGCACGGTCGGACTCAGCAAGGACAACCCTTCGGAGCAGCTCGGCTACACTTCATCGAAGAACGGAGCTGAAGGCTACTTCATCGCAGACGGCTTCGAGCCATCTCTCTGGTGGACCTTCACCGGAACCCTGAAGAAGAATGGCGAGAGCTTCACCAGAAGCGGTGAAATCCCTGCCGTCGAAGGAGGAAAGAGGTACACCCTTGGATTCAAGTACACTGACACTGAAGGACTTCTCAATTTCAGCGTGCTTGTCGACGATTCAGTCAACACCAAGTACGACAACATCACCTTCATCGCGACGACCACCGGTCTCGCAGAGATGAGCAGGTATGACATCTGGGCCGGACATTTCGATGTCTCCGCCGACGTCGACGAGGCTGAGTACGATGCAGCAAGGACCTACATCGAGTACAGGGCCGCCAACACCGGTTCATGGATCAGGGTCCCGGCCGACAGGGAGAGCGAAGGCTCCTTCAGGAAGTCCATCACAGGCCTCACCCCTGACACTGAATACGAGTACAGACTCATCGTCACCTCTTCCGAGAGCGGCGAGGAAGAGATCATAGATGCCACCTCAACCGTAAGGACCGAGAAGGCCTACATGATCCCTAACCCAAGCTTCGAGACCACGAGCAACACCGAGAGCAGCAAGTACAAGTCTCTCTACGATCCATCCTCAAGCGATGCATCACTCCAGACCAAGTGGTGGGACAGCGGAAACTCAGGATCGACACTCGTCGGTTCATCCGCAGTCATCTGCTACCCTGACACTCAGAACAAGATGGACGGAAACCAGTCAATGTGCCTGCAGTCCAGGTACGTTGTGATCAAGTTCGCCGCAGGTAACCTCTTCAGCGGACATTTCGGAGAGCTTCAGGGAACGACCGGTGGTACCGTCTACTTCGGCAGGCCATTCACCGGCAGGCCGACCGGAATCCGCTTCTGGGCAAAGTACGCAGGAGGCAAGGTCAACAGGACTGGCGATGCACCTTCAAGCCTCATCAAGAACGGTGACTACGACCGCGCCGAGATCAAGGTCATCCTTGGAACCTGGGACTACAAGAAATACGGCGGAGATGCCGACAGCCCAGTCCTTGTCAACACCACCGACAAGTCGACGTTCGTGGACTACCCGAACGACCCGGCCACCATCGGCTACGCACAGAAGATCCTCATGAGCGACGCTTCCAACAGCAACAACGTATGGCAGCAGATCACTCTCCCGATCGACTACAAGACAACGACCAAGTACCCTACCCACATCATCGTCTCATGTGCAGCCAGCATGTTCGGTGACTACTTCACCGGCTATGACGACAGCCACCTCTGGGTCGACGGATTCGAACTCCTTTACGAATAGGCGATGAAAAGGCAACTTGCGATACTCTCTGCGACCATTCTTGGACTGATGCTGGCCCTGCCTGCAGCAGCCCAGAAGATGGACCGTGGCCTTTCGCTCTCGACCATGCCTTCCTTCACGCAGAAGGGCAAGTGGATGACCGGAGGAACAGCAAGCTGGACAATCCACAACAACGACAACTACAGCGCTCTGATAGCAGAGGGGATCACATCCACGGGCTACAGCGTGAAAGTCAGCCCGGCATTCTGCTACATGCTCAAGGACAACCTTGGAGTCGGTGTCCGCGTCGGCTACTCCAGGAGCAACATGAAGCTGGATGAGATGAAGGTAGGATTCGGAGACCTCAGCATGGACATTTCCGATCTCCACACCCTCAGGCACAACTACCAGATCCAGGGCATCATGAGGAACTACATCCCGATCGGACAGTCCAAGAAGATCGCGCTCTACAACGAGATCCAGCTCGGCTACAACCTGGGAACGACCAAGATGGCCATAGGACTCGATGACGAGTACGACGGAACCTTCTCCGATTCAAGGAAGATCGAGCTGAACTTCTGCCCGGGAATCACAGCCTTCGCCAACGACCACTGGGCAGTGGACGTCAACGTGAACATGCTCGGACTCGGACTCAGCCAGATGGAGCAGTCGCACAACCAGGTCAGCGGCGGAAGCATGAGCTACACACACATGTCCTTCCAGGTCAATGTCCTTGCGATAGGATTCGGTCTTTACTATTATCTGTGATGCCATGAGGAAAGTAACAGTCATAACATTGATGGTTGCGCTCTTCTTCAGCACCATGGCGAGCGCACAGGAGTACAGGAAGGAGACTCTCTTCATGCCGAAGGGAACATCCGGTGCAGGAATCCAGATCTCCTACCTGGACCTCGGCAGCACGGACAGCGACATCATGCTGGTCCTGAAGGAATTGAACGCAACAGGCACCTACATGAGCGTGGCCCCGTTCTACACCTACACCTACAAGGACAACAGGTGCATCGGTGCAAGGCTCAAGTACACAAAGGGCACAGGCGACATCTCCAAGGCGGATCTCTCGCTCTTCAGCGACGACCTTTCCCTCTCGGTGGAGGACATCGCTGCTTCGACCAGGTCGACCCAGATGCAGGTCTTCCAGAGGTCCTACCTCGGGCTCGACACCCACGGGCGCTTCGGTCTCTTCAATGACCTGACGCTTTCGTACGGCAGCACCAGGAACAGCTTCTCGCTGAACCAAGAGTCACTGGACGCATATTCATTGACAAAGAAAGTGAAGCTTGGAGTCAGTCCCGGCATCATGATCTTCATCCTGAACAACGTCAGCACGCATGTCGCGATGAGCATCGGAGGTGTATCCTACACCCACACTGACAACATCAAGGGTGGCGAGGTCATCGGAAAGAGAGATTTCACCAAGGCTCACTTCGCCCCTGACGTGACCGACATCACGATGGGCATAACAATCTATCTCTAGGATGATGAAACTACGGATCCCCATCGCAGCTTTCTTCCTTGCGGTCCTTTCCACGGGCTGCATCGAGAATGACATTCCCTACGCGAATGTAGTGGCAGGCATCACAGCCATCGAGGCTGAGGGCGCCGCCGCGAGCATCGATGCGGACCTGCGCTCCATCACGCTCACGCTTGATGAGGAGACGGACATCCGTGATGTCAACATCAAGAAAGTGGAATTCAATGTCCCTTCAGTCAAGGCTTCCACGGAAATCACAGGCAGGAAGGACCTGAGGGATGATTTCAAGGTGACACTAAGCACCAGGAAGGACTACATCTGGACCATCCACGCCGAGCAGGAGATCGAGAGATACTTCACTGTCAGCGGACAGGTCGGAGGCACCAAGATCGACGCTGTCAACAGAAGGGCTGTCACCCAGGTTTCCAGCGCCACAGACAGGTCTTCCCTTGAGATCACATCTCTAAGGCTTGGACCTGACGCGCTGACAACCT
This sequence comes from Candidatus Cryptobacteroides faecihippi, assembly GCA_018066065.1. Classification (GTDB taxonomy): domain Bacteria; phylum Bacteroidota; class Bacteroidia; order Bacteroidales; family UBA932; genus Cryptobacteroides; species Cryptobacteroides faecihippi. The sequence continues at coordinate 18,308 of JAGHSC010000105.1, read as the reverse complement.
ACAGTCCAGCTCCATCGGCAATCCATGACTTCACCAACGGTCAGGAGATCGATGTCACCTGCCACGGAAGGACAGAGACATGGAGCCTCTTCGTCGAGGAGACCGAGACGGTCGTCGAGCTCGTTTCCGCCGATGCATGGACAAGGGTCGCCTGGCTGGAAGGAGCCGGAATCGAAGGAAAGGACAATGGCTTCCGCTACAGGGAGTCCGGAGAGGAGGAATGGAAGGAAGTTCCTGACGTAGAGCACGATGGAGGTTCGTTCAGGGCCATGCTTGACAGCCTCTCACCTCTGACGTCCTACGAATGCATCGCCTACTGCGGCGATGACCTCAGCGAGATCGTGAAGTTCACAACAGAGGAGGAGATGCAGATGCCTAACTCCGGCTTCGAGACCTTCTCCCACGCTGAATCCGACAAATACTACTCATTCTACGATCCAGCAGGAATCCTTCCAGAGCTGAGGAGCAAGTGGTGGGGAACCGGAAACAAGGGTTCTACCACGGTCGGTTCCAGCTACACGATCACGATGCCAGACACCGAGGATCATGTCGAAGGTGAGGCTTCGGTCAAGCTTGTCTCTCAGTACGTCGTCATCAAGTTCGCTGCCGGAAACATCTTCACGGGAGAGTACAGCAGGACTATCGGAACCTCAGGCGGTGTCGTCAGGATGGGCCGTCCATTCACGCTCAGGCCAAGGAAGCTCACTTTCTGGATCAAGTACAAGTGTGGAAAGATCACCGAGAAGACTCTCGGAGACTTCCCTGCAGGAGAAACCGTGAAGGTCGGAGACCCTGACAGGGGCAATGTCTGGATCGCTCTCGGCACGTGGGACTACCACAAGTACGGCGGAAGCGCAGACTCCCCTCTCGAGATCAACACGACCGACAAGTCATCATTCTTCAACCCTGCCGGACCGGACGTCATCGCCTACGGCAGCTTCGTGACGGATAAGGACATCAATGAGTGGACTAAGGTCGAGATTCCTCTCGAGTACACGACAACGTCGAAGAGGCCGACCCACATCGTGGTTTCGGCTGCAGCCAGCATGCTCGGTGACTACTTCACCGGAAGCCCGGATTCAATCCTCTGGCTGGATGATGTCAGGCTGGAATACTAGCGGTTCGGATACTAGCAGTTCAGAGGCTGCAGAGTGACAACCTCATCGGCAATGCGGGAAGCCGCAGGACGATGGGAGATGAAAATGATTGTCTTTTCTCCCTTGCACCTGTCCTTGAGGCTGTCGAGAAGCCTTTCTTCCGTTTCCATGTCGAGTGCAGAAGTGGCCTCGTCGAGGATCAGCACGCCTCCCTTGTGGAGCAATGCACGCGCCACGGATATTCTCTGGATCTGGCCCTGGCTGAGGCCTGTTCCCCTTTCACCGCAGAGAGAGTCGAGTCCGTTCTCAAGGGAGAAGACGAACTCAGCGGCAGAGGCACGAAGTGCGTCCTCGATCTCTGCCTCGGTGGCGTCAGGGTTCGCCAGGAGCATGTTCTCACGGATTGTGCCGCTCAGAAGCGAGTCACCCTGAGGGACATACATGAAATTGCAGCGGGTGTCCACATCTGCAGCATGGGACTCCCCTGTCCTGGAATAGAGGCTGACAGTGCCTGCCGCAGGCTTGAGAAGGCCAAGCGAAAGCCTGGTGAGCGTACTCTTTCCAACTCCTGTCGGACCGGCGAGGACCGTCAGCGAGCCTGGCTTGAAATCATGTGAGAAGCCCTCAAGCACGTTGATGCCTGAATAGGCGAATGTGACGTTCTCGAACCTGATGCCAGGTGCATCCTCGACAAGGAAATCGCCCTTGGCGACCTCAACCTCGAGATCCTCAAGCTCGAGCAGCCTCTCGACCGAAGTGATCGACTTGATGAAGGCCGGAACGTAGACAGAAAGGTCGGCGACAGGCCTCTGTACCTGTCCTACAAGCTGCAGGAACGAGGTCATCATGCCGAAGGTGACTGTGCCGTGAAGGATTCCCATCACGCCCCAGAGGAAAGCGATGGCGTAGCCTCCGGTGAAGCCGAGGTTCATGAATCCCCTCGCAACAGCATTGCAGTCAAGTCTCTCGACAGTCTTCTCCTCCAGGCGATCCTGGATGCCCGAAAGACGGGAAAGCACGTTCCCGACGCCGAAGAGGGTCAGAACAAGCACCCTGTTCTGGAGATTCTCCTGGATCAGCTGCTGCACATTGCTGTCCTCGGCACGGATCTGCGAAGTCAACGACCTGATCTTGCGGAAGTAAAGCTTCGAGCATGCCACCATCACGAACATCATGACAAGTACCAGCCAGAGCAGCGAAGGCTCCAGGAAAAGCAGGTAGCATGATGCGGCCAGAAGCTGCAGGACGGTGACCATGGCACCAGGGACACTCTCGCAGATAAGCTCCGAAAGGACTCTGATGTCTTCTTCAAGCCTGTTGATAGTGTCGCCGGTGCGGAACTCCTCGCGGCCATTCCAGCGCGAATTGAGCACATGTGAGAAGAAGCTGCGCCTGAGGCGGTTCTGACTCTTCACCACATTCAGCTTCATGATGTAGGAATATGCGATCCCGCAGGCGATCTGCGTCAGGAGGGCTGCAACCAGAATGCCGATGGCCCCGGCAAGGGAAGCCCCGCTCATGCCGGTAGCAATGTCCACCAGCCTCTTGCAGACCCATACGAAGGTAAGCGACGCGCCGATGCGCACCACTCCGGTCAGGACTGTCAGAAGGATCAGTCCTCTCGAAGGCCCGGACATTCTCCAGAGCCCCTTGACACAGGTCTTCAGATCTTTCATAATTTCTCGAAGTCAGAAGGTATGACTCTCCTGTAGACTGCCAGGATTATCCGGCGGAAAGGCAGCAGGAATCTCCAGAAGCGTCCCTTGCCCGGAGCCTTTCCAACGGTTGAACCCTCACGGATGATCTCCGTCACCACAGCGACGACATCGGCCCTGGAGCAATGCTCCTTTCCCCTGATGTTGCCGTCTCCCATGATCGTCAGGAAATCCCCGTCGATGGAGAAGACCCTATGGAGGATGTGGCGTCCTGCGATGACAAAGAGAACGATGTCCCCCACCTGCACCTCCCTAGTCAACGGAGAGAGCACGACGGTGTCGCGTCCGCTCCTGATGAAGGGAATCATGCTGTTGCCCTTGGGCTTCATCGAGACACTCTTCCCCTCAGCAAGCAGTTCTTCGACCGTGCTGAAGAATTCTTCATTGGGCAGACTCATTTTTTTCATGTCAATCGTACAAGGTTGACAAAGATAATGATTAATTTTGTCTTTCAGACAAAGAGATACATTCACATGTCAGAAGAGCTGAACCTTGTAAGAGACCTTGCCATCATACTCATCTCGGCAGGAATCTTCACAATCATATCCAAGGCGCTGAAGCAGCCCCTCATCCTGGGCTACATCATCGCCGGCTTCCTTGTTGGTCCGCACATCAGCTTCTTTCCCGGAATCGAAAGCCAGGAAACAGTCGAGCAATGGTCAGAGATCGGAATCATCTTCCTCATGTTCGGACTCGGACTCGAATTCAGCTTCAAGAAACTCCTGAAAGTCGGATCCAGCGCCATAGTGGCCGCAGTCACCAAGTTCATCGGCGTCTTCATCCTGGGTTTCGCGACAGGTCAGGCAATGTCCTGGAGCATCATGGAAAGCGTCTTCCTCGGAGGCCTCCTCTCCATGTCCTCGACGATGGTAGTCATCAAATCCTACGACGACATGGGCCTGAAGGAAAAGTCCTACGCAGGGATGGTCTTCGGAACGCTGGTCGTGGAAGACCTGATCGCAATCCTCCTGATGGTCCTCCTCTCGACGATGGCCGTCTCCAAGTCGTTCGCAGGCAAGGAACTGGTGATGAACATCGTGAAGCTTCTCTTCTTCCTGACACTCTGGTTCCTGATCGGCATCTACATGATCCCGACGATCCTCAAGAAGGCCAAGAGGTTCATCAACGACGAGATCCTCCTGATCGTCAGCATAGGTCTATGCTTCGGCATGGTGGTACTGGCCAACGCAGTAGGGTTCTCCTCCGCCCTCGGCGCATTCGTAATGGGTTCCATCCTTGCAGAAACGATTGAAGGTGAGCATATTGAAAAGCTGGTATCGCCTCTTAAGAACATCTTCGGAGCAATCTTCTTCGTCTCCGTCGGAATGATGATCGACCCCGCCGTGATCCTTGAGCACTGGGGCGTCATCCTCGTGCTGACCATCACCGTCATCGTCAGCCACATCGTCTTCACAGCTACCGGCATCATCCTGACAGGCAAGGGAATGGACGATGCCGTCCACGCAGGATTCAGCCTCGCCCAGCTGGGTGAGTTCGGATTCATCATCGCAGGAGTGGGCTGCTCGCTCGGAGTGATGAGGGACTTCATCTATCCCGTCATCATCGCTGTCTCCGTCATCACGACTTTCACGACACCATACATGATAAAGGCAGGTACTCCTTGCCTCGAGCTGCTCAGGAAGAAACTTCCTGCAAAGTGGATCGAACGCCTCTCGCAGACTGACGCCTCCACAAGGAACACGGCATCCGAGGAAAGCGAATGGAAGAAGCTCCTGCAAGCCTATTTCATCAGGATAGTCCTCTACGGAGTGGTGATCATGGCAATCTACATCGGTTCCGTACTCTATCTCGGGCCGCTCGCAGACAGGTTGCTGCCACAGGTCGGGGACAAGGTCAGGAAGATCCTTGAAGCCGCTGTCACCCTCATCGCGATGATGCCGTTCCTCTACGGCCTCGGGATCAACTCCGGATCGATCAACTCATCCGCATCCAAGCTTCTCAGGCAGAAGGACGGCAACATCTGGCCTATCATGGGGCTCGTCCTGGCAAGGTCCTTCATAGCAGTGGCAATCGTCCTGGGTGTCGTATCGACCTATTTCCACATGGCAGGATGGACCATCCTGGCCGTGATCTTCGCCGGGATCTGCTTCATCATCTTCGCTAGACGCTCCATGCACAGGATGTCAGGGCTTGAGGAAAGGTTCATGCAGAACTTCAATGCCAAGGAAGAATCAGAGATGCGTCAGAGGCCGGTCTACACCTCTGTCAAGCGCAAGCTTGAAAACTACAATGTCTTCACAGAGACAATAGTCCTCTCCCCTGATTCATGCTTCGCCGGCTCCCTGATCAAGGACATTCCGTTCAGGGCGGAGACAGGTGCCAACATCATCAAGATCGCACGCGGCTCCAAGGAAATCCTCGTCCCGTCCGGAGACGCGACTCTTTTCCCTGGCGACAGGATCCTCGCTGTGGGCACTCCTGACCAGATCGGCAGGCTCAAGGACCTCATGGCCAGCTCGATCTGCAGCGAAGACGAATCGGAAAGCCCGTTCAGGATCGAGGCCGTGACGCTTGCGGAGGATTCCTTCCTGACCGGAAAGACCCTCAGGACAGCCGACCTCAGGAAGTACCAGTGCATGGTCATCAGCGTGCTCCACAACGGAGAGTTCATCACCAACCCGGAGCCCGACTACAGGTTCGAGGATGGAGACACAATCTGGATTGCAGGTGACGTGAAGGCCCTTGGATGGATCTAGGCGTTCTTCTGGTAGGCCAGGCGCGGAGTTCCATCGGCCACATAGATGATCCCACAGTAGGTAAAGCCAGCCTTCTCGATCAGATGCCTCATGATGCGGTTGTCCTCATGGGTGTCGATCCTGACCTCCCTGTAGCTCTCGAAGGCATGACCAAGGGCAGCGGCAAAGACGCCATGGCTCTCCGGAGTGCTGGCGATACGGTGCAGCACGCAGTAAGGCTCATCATCCAGCCATGCACCCTCAATCAATGAATATGTGGGATCGGGAGACGGAAGGATCGCGAAATAACCGTAGTCCCCAACCATCCTGCCTGCCCCCAGGGCGATGTCCCTGCGGATTGCTTCCTCCGATGGATAGCCTGTCTTCCACTGCTTATGGTTGCCGTCCGAGCGCATTATGGCCCTGGCTGAATCCAGCAGTTCCAGGATCCTCGGCAAATCATTGATTTCTGCTTTGCGTATCATGTCTCAAATTTAGCAAGATTTGTTAAATTTGCCTACGGAACAAACCACATGGAAGCAAATACTCAGACAGACAGGAGGAACGGATGGCTCGCACTGAGCCCTCTGGCCGTGTTTCTCGGCACCTACCTGGTCTCATCCATCGCCGCGAAGGATTTCTACTCAGTTCCCGTCACGTCTGCCTTCCTGATCGCCTCCATCTACGCCATCCTCATCACAAAGGGAAAGATTGCAGACAGGATCTCCATCTTCTCGACCGGAGCCGGAGACAAGAACGTGCTCCTGATGATCTGGATATTCATGATGGCAGGAGCATTCGCTTCAACGGCAAAGGCGATTGGAAGCGTGGAAGCAACTGTCAATCTGACACTTACAATTCTGCCGGCAAAGCTGGTGCTGGCCGGGCTGTTCCTGGCCTCATGCTTTATCTCCATGTCCATAGGCACTTCAGTGGGAACGATCGTGGCACTCACCCCGATTGCAAGCGGAATAGCCACACAGGCAGGCTTTCCACTTCCGATGACCACAGCCCTGATCGTGGGAGGCGCATTCTTCGGAGACAACCTCTCCTTCATCTCCGACACAACGATCGCAGCCACGACATCGCAGGGATGCTCGATGGCGGACAAGTTCAGGACCAACATCTGGATTGCAGGCCCGGCCGCCCTGGTCGTGACCGTAATCTACATAGCCATCGGAATGAACAATGAAGCCGTGCCAAGCATAGGTCAGATCGACTTCCTCAAGCTTATTCCCTACCTGACAGTGATCATCCTGGCACTCTGCGGGATCAACGTCCTGACCGTGCTCTCGACCGGCCTTGCCCTCTGTGCAGTGATCGGATTCGCCGATGGGATGACATGGGCAGGTTTCCTGGGCAGCGTCGGGTCAGGAATAACAGGGATGGGAGAGCTGATCATCGTCACGATGCTCGCCGGAGGCATGCTTGAGATCATCCGGCACAACGGAGGCATCGATTTCATCATCCGCGGCCTGACACGCAGGATAAATGGACGCAAGGGGGCGGAATTCAGCATCGGAACACTTGTCGGCCTTTCCAACCTGTGCACCGCAAACAACACGATCGCAATCCTAACGGTAGGAAAGATTGCAAGGAACATCAGCGAAAGATACGGACTGGACCCGAGAAAGTCTGCAAGCATCCTGGACACGTTCTCATGCGTTGTCCAGAGCATCATACCTTACGGAGCTCAGCTGCTGATGGCATCCAGCCTCGCAGGGCTGACCGCTGCAAGCATCATCCCATGGCTGTTCTACCCGATGGCACTCCTGGTGACGGCGTGCCTGTCCATCCTGGTCGGATTCTCTGGAAGGAAATCTAGCGAAGAATCTCAGCAGTAAGAGCTTCCACAGTGTCGACCACCGCTGATGGATTGCAGTCCTCAAGCTCCTTACGGCTTCTGAAGCCCCATGTCACACCGATTGTGCGCACTCCGGCATTCGCACCGGTCTGCATGTCGACATTGGAATCTCCGATGTAGACAACATCTTCCCTGGAGAGTTCCGGAACCTCTGCCATGATCTGGCCGACGATCGCAGGATCCGGCTTGATGGGCTGTCCCTCACGCTGGCCGAGGATCTTCACGAAGCTGAAATCACCGAAGAAATGGACGACAAGCTTCTCGAGACCGTCCTGATACTTGTTTGAGGCCACTGCAAGAAGGACTCCGGCATCGGAGAGCAGCCTGAGCATCTGCAGGATGCCGTCATACGGACGGGTGCAGTCGACCTTGTGTGCATCGTAGTAAGGGATGAAGCAGGAAGCCATGCGTTCGACATTGCCTTCGATCTCCTCCGGGCTGATGCGAGGGGCCTGCGGGTCGCGCGGCTGCATCGCAGAGCGGAAGAGATTGTAGATTCCCCTGCCGACGAGCTGATAGTAATCGTCGATCGGCCTCACAGGGAATCCGCAGCTTTCAAGTGCATGGTTGGTTGCGTTTCCAAGATCCTCGATGGTGTCCAGGAGGGTTCCGTCCAAGTCAAAAATTGCGAGTCTAGCCATCTTCCTTTATCATTGTTTCTGCAAATATCGCCATTCGAGGGGTTTCCGGCAAGTATTTGTTTTGTATCTTTGTGAGAACGAACACAAACACCAAGATCCAGATAACATGACATCTACAAGGCAGATGGCCACCATGCTCGCCATCGCAACCCTATTCCTTGCCCCGCAGGCCGCAGAGGCGCAGAAGAAGGCTCTCGACCACGACGTCTATGACTCCTGGCAGAGGGTTGACGCCCCGAAGCTCAGCACCGACGGCCGCGTCCTCACCTATTCAGTCCTCCCTCAGCAGGGAGATGGGACTTTCTTCATCAAGAAGGAGTTCGTCTCGAAGAAGGGTAAGGTCGAGACTAAGGAAATAGGCATCCCGCGTGGCTACAGCGCAGTCCTCGACCCAGAATGCAGGTGGGTCTACCTCAGGATCAAGCCTGAATACGCAAAGACGCGCCAGGAGAAGATCGACAAGAAGAAGGAGACCACCAAGGACACAATGGCTGTCGTCGATCTCAAGGACCTGAGCATCAGGAAGTACGGCATCGTCGAGTCTTTCACGAACGGCTACGATGCCATGCCATTCGTCGCCTTCAAGAGCAGCTGGAAGGTCTACAAGGACTCGACTGACAAGAAAGGCACCGCCAAGAGTGGAATCATCCTCCTGAACCCGGCAACCGACAGGAAGGACACTCTGATGAATGTCGGAAGCTTCGGATTCAACACCAGGGGCGACATCCTGCTCTTCACCACGACAAAGGACGCAAAGGACAGCCTGACATGCAATTCCGCTGCAGTCATGCGCCTTGGCCAGGGCGACGCCAAGTACATCTGCGACACACTCGCAAGAGGCGCAGAGGCCTACTCGAAGCCTGTCTTCAACGACACCCAGGACATGCTCGCATTCAAGGCCACGACAAAGAAGAACAAGACCGGAGGAAAGGAGCATTCTCTTTTCCTCACGAAGATAGGCTGGCCTGCAAAGGCCGGTGGGGAGGTCACCTTCGACACGAAGGAGATCATTCCTGAAGGAACCATCGTCGAAGGCACTGACGGATGGACCGTCACCGAACACAGTTCATTCTACTTCACTCCCGACAGCAGGAAGATCATCTTCAGCATCGCTCCGGTCAGGCCTCAGAAGGACAGCTCGATCGTGGACTTCGAGACCGCACAGCTAGACATCTGGAACTGGGACGCACCTTACACTCCTCCTCAGCAGAGACTCAACAACAAGCAGAAGGTCGAGAAGACCTACACCGCCATCATCGACCTTGCCGAGCCGGGAAAGATCGTTCCCCTGGCCAAGTCATTCTTCGAGAGCATCAGCCTCCTGAACGGTGGCGCATCGGACTGGGCAGTCTGCCGCAACAGCGAGAAGTACGTCAGGGAGTCATTCTGGGTCGACGAGAACCTCATCGACATCTCCCTCGTCAACATGCACGATGGATCCAGGAAGGAAGTGGCCGAGAGGCTCAACTACGGCAGGTTCGGCATCTCATCAACTGGCCGCTACCTGATCTGGTTCGACAATGCAGACCACTGCTGGTACACCTACGACACCCAGACCGGTAACAAGGTCAACATCTCCGCACAGGCAGGTGTTCCGTTCCACGACGAGCTCGACGACCACCCGACCAACTCACCGGAAGCCCACGAAAGGCAGCCTAGATGGCTTGCAGGCGACCAGGCAGTCCTGATTATCGACCGCTACGACATCTGGAAGTTCGCACCTGACGGATCCTCTGCAGTGAACCTCACCGGCGGAGTCGGCCGCAGCACACGCAACCGCTTCGTGATGATCGACCCGGAACCGGACAGAAGGACAGCCTGCCAGCGCAGCGCAGGCGTCGTCAAGGCCTACGATCCAAAGGGTGACATGATGTTCACCGTCCTCGGCGAGGACAACGCAAGGAACGGCTACGGCAAGATCAATCTTGCGAAGCCTGCAAAGACACTCAGGTACTTCACCGACACCGTCACCTTCTCAAACATCCAGAAAGCGATGGACAGCGGCAGGTACGCATTCCAGAAGGGAAATTTCCGCAACTGCTACGACCTCTACACGACTGACGACTTCTTCGCCACCTGCGACAAGGTCACTGCAATCAATCCACAGATGTCGGAGTACAGATGGGGACACGTCGAGCAGTTCCACTGGAATGCCTACGACGGAACGCCTCTCACCGGCAACGTCTACATTCCGGACGACATCAAGCCAGGAGAGAAACTTCCTGTCATGTGCTACTTCTACGAGAAGAACTCACACCTGCTCTACGCCTTCCACACACCGGCCCCATCCAGGTCAATCATCAACATAAGCTTCTTCACATCAAGAGGTTACATCGTGTTTGTACCAGACATTGTCTACAAGGATGGACATCCTGGCGAGAGCGCCTACAACTGCATCTGCTCAGGTGCCGAGGCTCTCTGCAAGGCCTACCCATTCGCAGACAAGGACAGGATGGCAATCCAGGGCCAGAGCTGGGGTGGCTACCAGACAGCCTACCTCGTGACCCGCACCGACATGTTCGCTGCAGGTGGCGCAGGAGCCCCTGTCAGCAACATGACTTCAGCCTACGGTGGCATCCGCTGGGGCTCGGGAATGACCCGCGCAGGCCAGTATGAGCACGGACAGAGCCGAATCGGCAAGACACTCTGGGAAGAAGGTGCCCTTGACCTCTACATCGAGAACTCCCCTGTCTTCAAGGCAGACAAGGTCAACACACCTCTGCTCATCATGCACATCGACGCTGACGGAGCAGTTCCATGGTACCAGGGAATCGAGTACTTCTCTGCACTCCGAAGGCTCGGAAAGCCATGCTGGATGCTCCAGTACAACGGAGAGGAGCACAACCTTGTCCAGAGACGCAACTGCAAGGATCTCACAATCAGGCTCTCACAGTTCTTCGACCACTATCTCAAGGGCGAGCCGATGCCAGCGTGGATGAAGAGCGGAGTCCCTTACGACAGGAAGGGCGAATACTTCGGCTACGAGATGGCAGAATAAGAATATCCAAACGATGGACGGTCTGGCCAGTCTGCAACCTTAGAGCAGGCTGGCCAGATTGTCATAATACATCTTTGAGACAGGGATCCTGTCCATTCCCTGCACATTGAAGACAGTGTAGATGATGCCATCCTCACCGCGAGAGAGAAGCTTGATGAAGCGAGGATTGACATAGAAGGACCTGTGACAGCGGACGATGCCATGCTTCTGCGCAGGCTCTTCGAAACTCTTCATGGAATTCCTGATCACGAAAGTCTTCTCGCGGTCATTCTCGATGTAATGGATGCGGATGTAGTTGGCTTCTGCACCGACATAGACGATTGCTGAAGGGTCGATGGTCAGCTTGAGGCGCTTGTGCTCGTCGTAAAGCTTTACCAAGCTTTCCTCGGGAGCCTTTCCGGCCTCCTCGATCTCCAGATCCTTGTTGCGTATGATCCTGGAAAGGATCGCGAACAGGTACGGGTAGCAGAGCACAAGATAGTCATACTTCAGGCAGACGGCAAGCGCAGTGAAATAAGGCATCCTGTCATGGTTGAGATGGAACAGCGACGTGTAGAGTGCAAAGAAGAAGGAGGTGACAAGGACCTCCCCGAAGCACCAGATCACATAATGCCACCACTTGAACTCGATGTACTTGTAGAGGAAATAGAAGACTAGCCTCGTGATGGCCAGGACTCCGATCATGATGCTTGTCAGCATCAGGAGATGGAATGTCCATGACTTTCCTCCCATCTGAAACTCGGTCTTGAACGAGAAAGGGTCGTAGATTATGATAAAGACAAAGAAGAAGACAGGGATCAGAAAGGCATATTTCATCTGAGCCCAGAAATGCTTCGAAACCCGCAGTACAGTGTTCATGATTCACCAGTTTTACATCCCAGAACTCCCGAAAACATCCCTGAAGCAGCAGGGACGAGGTTAGGGATAAATCAATTTTCGTCCCAAATTTAGCACAATTTTTCCGCCAGACAATGTTTTAATCACTCTTTAAGTACGTTCCATGTCACTTTCTTCGTCACATGAGCCAGTCGTGATAACTTTGCATTGCAACAAAACCAAAAGACAAAGCAAATGGACAACTTTGAATTCATCGTCAGCAAGGACAGCATCGATTCGACCGGTATGGCAACCGTTCCCTCGATCTGCAGAAGAATCGCATACGCAATAAGAAGGAACTTCGACGGAAAGGGCAGGTTGACCGGAAGCACGCTGGAGATCAGCTCTCGTCCAAGAGAGGACGAGATGTACAACATACTCCTCAGGAACGCAGGACAAGATGGAAAGGAATTCTGGAAGAAGGTAATCCTGACCGACCAGGAAGGCTATGAGTTCGGGCATGGCGTCTTCAGCTGGAAGGCAGCCTCATCGAAGACTGCAGGTGCGGACAAGCTCATATTCCTTGACAAGTTCTACAGCATGCTTCCAGAGGATGTTGCATCCACCGGGCTTTCCGTGAGGATCGACATGGACTTCCTTGAGGATTCATGCAGTGAAGACAGCATTGTCTGCAATGTTTCAAGGGAGAATCAGGACAAGTACCTGTTCGATGCCAAGTGCTGCGGAACAGCGGTCTGCAGCGCTTCCCTCGTGACGGAATAGGCCGCGACACAGACAAATCATCCATCAACTTAAGATAACACTGAAAATGAAGAATTTCATCCACACTTTCGAATCGACGGTCAGGAACTGTTGGGAGAAGCCAGCTCTTGGCGACTACAGGAAGACCGATGACACCTATAAGGATATTGCAGAGAACATCGCTACCCTGCACCTCCTGCTCGACAAGGTCGGCATCAGGAAGGGAGAGCACATCGCAATCAACGCAAGGTCGAGCCGCAACTGGCTTGAGACATTCATGGGACTTCAGGCTGGCGGCTATGTCAGTGTGCTTATGTTCAATGGCTTCACCCCTGCAGACACGCAGAACCTCGTGAACCATTCAGACAGCAGGATCCTCTTCACGGAAGCAGCCATCTACGGCAGGATGTCCCTGGAGGAGATGCCTCAGGTGATCGGAGTGATCGACACCAACACCTTCGAGTGCCTCGACGGAAGGAATGGATTCAAGGAGGCTTTCGAGGACAGGAAGGCTCTCTTCGAGGCCAGATACCCTCAGGGAATGAAGCCGGAGGATGTCTGCTACCCTGGAATGGAGATGAAGGACGTCTGCACGATCATGTACACATCCGGATCGACAGGAAACCCTAAGGGAGTGATGATCAATGTGGAGAACTTCAGCGTGAACGTGGAGGACCTCAAGGACGACTTCCCTTACAGAAGCGGCGACAACTACCTCAGCATCCTTCCTTTCGCCCACATCTTCGGACTGGTCTGCGATGGAATCATCCCGCTCTGCCTCGGAATGCACGAAGTGGTACTGGGACTTCCGCCGATTCCTGCAAACGTCCATGAGGCGATGTGCGCCCTCAGGCCAAGGATATTCTTTGCTGTGCCGCTGATACTCAACAAGTTCATCGACTTCTCGATCGGCAAGGAGATCTCCACCGAGGAAGGAAGGGCGAAGCTTGAGGACTACGGAAACAACCAGGAGTTCTGCAAGGCACTCCACGACAAGATGATCGCCGACCTCGGCGGAAACATCGAAGAATTCGTGACCGGAGGCGCAGCAATCCCCGAAGACCTCGAGACGATGCTCACGAAGAAGCTCGGTCTCCCGTTCGCAACCGGCTACGGAATGACAGAGACTTGTCCGCTCATCAGCATCGCACCTCTCGGAGAGTACAAGATGAAGTCCTGCGGAAAGATCTCACGCCTCTGCCTCGACCTCAAGACCACTTCCGACGACCCTGAGAACATCCCTGGAGAAGTCCTCGTCAAGGGCCCGGGCGTGTTCACAGGCTACTACAAGAATCCTGAGGCCACAAAGGCTGTGTTCACCGAGGACGGTTGGTTCCGCACCGGGGACATGGGTCTCGTGGACAAGGACAGGAATGTCTTCCTCGTCGGCAGGTGCAAGAACATGCTTCTCGGCACCAATGGACAGAACATCTACCCGGAGGAGATCGAGGTGATCCTCAACGTGCTCCCATACGTCGCCGAGTCGATCGTGATCAGCCGTGGAAAGAAACTCGTTGCGCTGATTGTCCCTAATGCGAACAAGGTCGCCGAGGACGGAATCGATGCCGAGACACTTTCAGCCCTGATGAAGAAGAACATCGAGAAGCTGAACACGATGATCCCGACCTACTCTGCCGTCAGCGATTTCGAGCTGATGCAGGAGCCTTTCGCCAAGACACCGAAAGGCAGCATCAGAAGGTTCATGTATGCTTAGATCCTCTCGATCTTGATGAGTTCAAGCTCGAAGACCAGGGTGCTGTGGGCAGGGATGTCGTCCATCCTCACAGAGCCATAGCCCCACTTGGCAGGAACATAGATTTCCCACTTGTCGCCCTCATGCATCCGCGTGAGGGCGATTTGCCATCCCATGATGAGGTCTCTGACCTGGAAGAGGGCCGGAAGGTCCTGACCGTCAGTCGTGTCGAAGACGGTGCCGTCGATCAGGCGGCCGGTGTAGCGTACGTAGACAATGCTGCCCGGCCTGGGGCATGTCGCTCCCCTGCCCGCCTCAAGCTTCCTGCAGAGCACTCCGCTTGATAGTTCGACTATTCCTTCCTCTCCTGCCTTCTGTGCCAGGAAAGCTTCGTTCGCAGCCTTGTACTGATTGAAATGTCTGTTCTTTGCCATATTCTGACATTCAAATGAAAAAGCCGCCTGCACCGACAGGGACAAGCGGCTTGATGTGTCATGAGTTGATTCTATCTGATCATCGGGAGCCATGTCTGGATGTGCGAGCCCTTCCAGCAGTCGACGGATGAATAGTCAACCATCTTGATGTTGCCCTTTGTGGTAGGGACAACGAACTGCATGCGGGTACCAGGACGCTCAGGGGTGACCTGGGTAACCTTCACCTCCATTGCATCGTCAGCGACGACCTGTACCGGCTTGTTGTAGTCAGGATCGATGTTCTCGTCGCGTGCAAGGACGATAGGACCCCACTGGACTGCCTGGAAGTACTTGCCTTCCGGATCGCGGCCATCCTGAGGAGCATTGATGAGCTTGGCACGCATGTCGAAGATGACGCGGATGACATCACCTGCCTTCCACTTGCGGCAGATTGAGAGATACTTGCCTGCCTCGATGCCGCGGACTGCCTTGCCGTTGACCTCGACATAGGTGTTGGCGCTCCATGATGGCATGTAGAGCTTGACGGTGAACTTCTCGGCTGCTGCAGGGTTGACTGCGATCTTGGCCTCGTTGCACCTAGGGAACTCAGAATCGATTGAGAGAGAGACCTTTGCGCCCTTTGCAGTCTTGGCCTCAGCCTTTCCGGCATTGTAAAGGTTGATGACTGGGCCCTGAGCCTCCTGCATGAAGGCAACGTAAGGGATGTAGGCAAGACCGGTAGGACCGTTCAGGTTGCAGCATGTGACAGGAAGACCATCGATGTTGGTTCCCCAGCCGTGGTTCGTGACCTTCTCACCATTGAGGAGGTTGACATAGCTGAATCCCTTTCCATCAGGCTTCATTGCTCCGAGAAGTCCGTTGTAGATGTACTTCTCGATGGCGCCGACAGCTGCAGGGTCGCCGGTGAGGCGGAGATACTGTGAGCAGTACTTGATCCAGGTAACTCCGACGCAGGTCTCCATCATGCGGCTCATGTGGGTGTTGGTCTGCTCGGTAGCAGTGTTGCACCATGCCTCGCCCATGACTCTTGGCCAGATGACGTCGCCGCCACCGTTGCCGATGATGGTGATCTCGGTGTCATTGACCTTGTTGAAGTACTTGACGATGGTCTCGAGGATGACAGGGTCGGCGGTAGCTCTGTAGTACTCAACGAGTCCCTCCCAGACGGAGGTCATCTCGTAGGCCTTAGGATAAGGTGCACCGACCTCGTACATAGGAAGTCCCTCACGGACAGCCTCGAGCATGTTCTTTCCAAGGCCGCCGCCATTGTCGACGATGTAGGCTGCATAGTCAAGATACTCCTGCTTGCCTGTGATGAAGTAGAGTCTCATGAAAGGCTCGAGGATGGAAGAGGACTCGACATGGTTGTCGCTCCATCCGAAATCCTTGATGCTGACCTTTCCAGGACCGATCTGGTCCATGACGCTGTGGGCCTCCTTCTCCATCGCATCGAGGACCTTTGGATCCTGATCGACGTCAAGATAGTACTGGCTCAGGCCGAGGAGCACATATTTCCTCTCCCAGATGTCACCATCATTGCCACCTGGCTGCTTGTCCACAGGGGTGCAGCTGATGCTGCCGTTAGGCTTCATCGTAGCGATGAGTGAGTAGACGACGTCCTTGGTGAGCGCCTTGAGCTCGGCGTCACGGGTGTACCTGTAGAGGAGAGAGTTGGTACGGAGCGCCTTGCCTGGCATCTCGCCAAGAGCGAACTGGGCTCGTCCTGTGCGGAAGTACTCGACAACGGCATCATAAGGCATGACACCCTTGGCCCAGTTGTTCATTGATTTCTGGATGTCGTTCTCGAAATAGCCGTCGAGCTTGACATCCCCTGACGGCAGTGGTTCCATGACATTGACTACCTTCCTTTCGCCCTGCGCGAAGACGGAAGAGCAGAGACACAGAGCCACGATGGCAGTGATTGTCTTTTTCATATTTCCTGAATTTAGTCTTAAGCTGGTTATTGTTAAGTGCGAATATGCAAATATAACCAATCTTTAGTTTATTTTTGCAGAGTCACAACCAAGAAAAGGAAAGCAATGATCAGGATTTTCTGCAAGAACACAGGCACCTACAAGGAATTCACGGAGGGAACTTCCCTTCTGGGAATATCCAAGGAGTTCGGATTCACCTCGCCATTCGCCATTCTCTGCGCGAAGGCGAACAACGTTGCCCAGGGATTGAGATTCAAGGTCTACCACAACATGGATGTGGAGTTCCTCGACTACAGTTCCTACTCCGGCAGGGACTTTTACTGCAGATCGCTTTGCTTCCTGCTCCGGAAGGCCGCATGCGACATATTCCCAGGCAGCAGCCTTTCCATCAAGAGGCCGATTTCCAAGGGCTATTTCTGCAGCCTGGACAAGCCTGACGGCTCGAAGCTGAAGAAGGATGACATCCTCGCAATCAAGGCAAGGATGGAGAAGCTGGTTGCAGAGGACATGCCGATCTGGCGTCAGGAGATGCAGACCGATGAGGCTGTGAAGGCTTTCACCGAGGCCGGCAGGCTGGACACTGCGAGGCTGCTCCAGACCAGCGGCGAGGTCTACACGACCTGTCATTCGATCGGTGGGACTCTTGGCTACAGCTACGACGAGCTTGTTCCGTCAACGGGCTATCTCAGTGTGTTTGATCTGGTTCCGTTCAAGCATGGATTCCTGCTCCGCGTGCCGGACCGTCACAATCCGACCGAGCTTGCGCCGATGCATGACCAGCCGAAGACCTTCGAAGTATTCAAGGAGGCCAACCGCTGGAACAGCTACATGGACCTTGAGAACGTGGGCGATGTCAACTCATCCATCCTGGCCGGAAACGCATCTGACCTGATCAGCATCGCGGAGGCGCTCCAGGAAAAGAAGATCGTCCAGATCGCCGAGGAGATCGAGCGCAGGCATTCAGATCCGGAGCATCCTGTCAAGCTCGTCCTGATCACCGGGCCGAGCAGCAGTGGCAAGAGCACCTTCTGCAAGAGGCTCTCAACGCAGCTCAAGGCCTGCGGTCTGCACCCTGTCTCATTCTCCACCGATGACTATTTCGTCAACAGGGTCGAGACTCCCCTCCTGCCTGATGGTTCGTACGATTTCGACAACTTTGAAACCGTTGACCATAAATACCTTCAGAGCGATCTCCTAAAGTTGCTTTCAGGTGAAGAAGTGGATGTTCCGGAGTACAATTTCGTGACCGGTGAGAAGGAGTATCACGGCAAGAAGAAGAAGCTCGGAGACCGTTCCGTCCTTCTTCTCGAGGGCATCCACGCGCTCAATCCAAGGCTGAGCGACAAGGTTCCGGACGAGATGAAATTCAGGATCTTCATCAATGCGATCACTTCCATCTCGCTGGACAGCCAGAACTGCATCCCGACAAGTGACAACCGTCTTCTGCGAAGGATCGTGAGGGACTATCTTAAGGGGGCCTTCACCGTGAGGGAGACGATTGCGAACTGGCCAAATGTCAGGCGTTTGGGGGGGGGGTGGGGGTGGGCCCCGGCCCGCCCGGCGCCGGGGCGGTTTGGCCGGTGGGGGCCCGGCGCGCGCCGGGGGGGGGGCCCGGGGGGGGGGGGGCCCCCCACGGAGGCCGCGGCAGGGGGGTGGGG
>JAGHSC010000276.1 GCA_018066065.1 Candidatus Cryptobacteroides faecihippi | reverse complement strand
AAGATACCGATAAGCCGGCCCACCTCAAAACAATTGTGGCGGATTAGATGGCCTCGGTGGTGAAAGTGTCTAGCGTGTGAGTCTGTCAAGGGCCATTTCCAGGACTGCACGCACCTGTGGCTTGTAGTCCGGATTGCTGCTCTTGAGATAGCGGTTGGCGATTGCGCAGCAGATTGTGCCTACCTTGTGGCCAAGGTGTCTTGCCAGTCCTGCCACTGCGGAACTTTCCATTTCGAAGTTGGTGATCCTGTATTCGCCGAACCTGAAGGATTCGAATGTGTCAAGCATGTCCGGCATGGCCAGGCCGAGACGGACGACTCTTCCCTGTGGACCGTAGAATCCAGGTGCGGAGATCGTCACTCCCTTGACGGTCGCATCCTCGAATCTGGCGATGAGCTCCTCGTCTGCCTTCACGAAGTAAGGTGAAGGGAGATTCTTGTTCCAGCCGGTGTGTTTCTTGAACGCCTCCTCCATGGCTGCATCGGTGATGGCGTCCCTGTCTGCGTACCAGTTCAGGAGCCCGTCGCAGCCGACGGAGTAGTGGGAGAAGATAGGACTCCCGAGAGGAATATCCGCATGGATCGCACCCGTGGTGCCTATGCGGAGGATTGTCAGTGTGCGGTGCTCAGCCTTTGGCTCGCGGGTCTGGAAATCCACATTGGCCAGTGCATCGAGCTCGGTCATGACGATGTCGATGTTGTCGGTCCCGATGCCGGTGGAGAGCACGGTGACTCTCTTCCCGTTGTACTTTCCCGTTGTGGACACGAATTCACGGGACTGATGCCTGAATTCGATGTCTGTGAGGTATTCTGCGACCATGTCGACTCTGCCGGGATCCCCGACGAGGATGACGATGTCGGCGATCTCCTCTGGCCTGAGATGGATGTAGAATGCAGATCCGTCTCCGTTGATGATCAACTCTGATTCTGGTATAATCATGGTACGTGCTTTTTAAGTAGGAATTTCAAATATAGGAAAAATCCTAAGAAAATGACTATTTTTGTACCATGTGGCAAAGATTACAGACATTATACCTTGCGATCGCGACAGGTCTTGTCGCCGCACTCTACTTCAGTGTCAAGGCTTTCACCCTTGGTCCTGAGGGCGCTCACTCCATGGAGGTCGAGTTCATCGATGACTTTCCCTATGTCGTGCTCCTGATCGTCACGACGATCCTTCAGCTGATAGCTGTGTTCACCTACAACCAGAGAGTCTTCCAGATGAGGACAGCCACTCTCTCCGCCATCGTCCTCATCGCGTTCCAGGGATGGCTCGCATTCGATTACTTCACGGCTGCCGAAGGGGTGATATTCAGGATCCCTGCTGTCTTCCCGCTGGTTGCAGCGATCCTTGACTTCATCGCCGTCAGGTACATCATCCGCGACCAGTTGCTCGTGGAGAGCATAACCCACCTGCGCTCAAGGAAGAAGAACCACAAGCTCTAGGAATATCCACGGACATCCAGCCCGTCACGGAACGGGATCGTAGCCGCTGCCGCCCCAAGGGTTGCAGCGCAGGATGCGCCATACCGTCAGGTACAGGCCCTTGAACGGGCCCCATTTGCGGAATGCCTCGAGGGCATAGGTCGAGCATGACGGCTCGAATCGGCAAGTCTTTGGGATGTATGGCCCGATGACGGTGCGGTAGAACCACACCAGTGCAAGGAAGGGCGCGATCGACACCTTGCGGAGGACCTGCCTCCACCTAGGAATGGTGCTGCTTTCTTTCATCTGCAATCGAGGTGAGTATCTCGATGACCTGGGAGGCGACCGCCTCGCTGCTCATCACTTCCTTGGTGTTGTAGAGGAACATGATCGAAAGCCCGGGACCGGCGACCAGGCTCTTGTTGGTCCTGTAGGCCTCCCTGAGCCTGCGCTTGAGCAGATTCCTCTTTACGGCACGCTTGAAAAGGCGCTTGGGTACTGACACCATGATCCTGCCGGGAACATCTGTCTCCCCGGTGTCGCCGGCGCTGAGCCAGCAGTACTTAAGGTCGGACGTGTGCCCCCAGCGGCCCTTGGTCATAAGAGCCGAAATCGTTGTCTTGCCGCAGAGACGCTCTGATTTCGGTAGTGTGTTCATCTGGGACTAGCTGTTGTTCTCGAGGTAGATCTCCAGTGCCTTTGCCACTGAAGGGGCTTCCGGGGTAGGAGCCTTGACGGCAATCTCAAGGCCGGCCTCCTCCATCGCCTTCACGATGCTCTTGCCGTAGGAAAGGAACTTGATGGTGCCCTGCTGGAAGTCTGGGAAGTTCTCCTTGAGCGATCTGACGTCATGAGGGTTGAAGACAACGATCATGTCGTAGGATGCGAGATCCTCGCCCTTGAGGTCCTGGGATACGGGCTTCACGAAGACTGCCGTGGTGAAGTCCAGCCCGCGGGACTCCATGAGTGCCGTCAGCGCGCTGCTGTTGCTGGACTCGGCCTGGGTGACAAGGAACTTCTCTCCCTTGTGCTTTGCCCCGATCAGGTCTACCACCGACTGAGGTGTGCCTGTGCCGAAGAAGATCTTGCGCTTGCGGAAGATGATGTGCTTCTGGAGGTACATCGCAACGGCCTCTGTCGTGCAGAAGTACTTCATCGTCTCCGGGATCTTGACTCTCAGCTCATCGCACAGCCCATAGAATGCATCGATCGCATGGCGGGATGAGAAGATGATTGCCGTGTAGTCGAGAATGTTGATTCTCTGGGAACGGAACTCCCTGGAAGTGAGGGGTTTGATCAGAAAGAACGGTTTGAATTCGATTTCCACGCCGAACTTTTCCTTGATCGCATTGTAGGGAGCTTCGTTAAGCGGAGCGTTTTGTGAGATCAGTATCCTTTTCATAGCCTTTCCATGATGTCTTTCTCGTCCGTGGGAGGCTTACAGGAGCATTCCTGAAAGCACCGGGATTGCGGTCGGGAGCAATTCAAGGCCGCAAAGATACAAAATTGTAACGAAAGGATTGCAAGCGGAAGCGAAAATCTGCCCCCTCCTGATGACGTAGAGCGCGTAGGAAATGGCTATGACCCACACAAGTACGTCCTGCGTCGTGTCCATGCTTCCGGTAAGCGCATTCGTGACCGCGCCGGTGAAGAAGACCAGGAAGAACAGCAGGATGGAGTAGTTGTAGAACGCCCCGTTGGCAGCCTGGAATGCCTTTGACCTGGACCCATGCGGCACGAACTGCCAGTTGAGGAATGCCCTTGCAGGCAGCTGCAGCAGCAGTGCGGCGGAAACCAGCCCCAGCCTGGCGGCGGGGGAGAACTTCTGGATGATGTCGGGATTGTAGATCGAGTATGAATATGCAAGCATGCAGGTCGGTACCGCAAGGATCAGTGCAATCCTGTCGCGGCTCCTGCTCAGCTGGAGACTGTCCTCGAGCTCAAGGTTGTACTTCCATCTCCAGATGCATCCGAAAATGTACGGGCTGATCTTCAGGAAGCTCCTCATCTCGAGGATGAAGAGGATCGTGAAGACAACGGCCAGCGTTGCAAAGGTCGGATTGTCCTGGAGCATCATGGTCAGTTCCCTCGCTTGGCGTTGTAGCCCATCTCCCTGAGCAGGGCTGTCACCCTGTCGCGGAAGTCACCCTGGACGGTGATCTCGCCGTCCTTCGCGGAACCTCCGACGCCGCACTTGACCTTCAGGGTCTTGCCCAGCGCTGCCAGGTCGTCCTGTGTGCCCACGAAGCCGGTGACCAAGGTTACCTGCTTGCCTCCGCGGTTTCTTCTGTCGATGGAGACGATCAGGCGCTGGCGGGATGGCTCAAGAGTCTCTGCCTCCTCCACGGAAGGCTCTTCAGAATAGGCAAAGTCGGGATTGGTCGAATAGACCACCCCAAGCCTCTGTTTCCAATCGTTGTCCGCTTTCATCGTCTGATCAATGTATTTTTGCAAAGATAAGGATTCCTTTTGTATCTTTGTCTGAATTATGGCCAATTGTTTGCAGGCCATCTCAAACTGAACAAAACAGTAGTCATGGACAATAAGAAATTCAGGTTGTGGAATCTGATGGTCGGCGCCGTGGTCTTCCTGGTCGCGACGGTCACCTATCTCTCCACCATCGAGCCGACCGCTTCCTTCTGGGATTGCGGCGAGTTCATCGCATCATCGTACAAGCTTGAGGTGGGTCATCCTCCGGGAAACCCTGTGTTCCAGCTGATTGCAAGATTCTTCACCATGTTCACCGGCCCGGACAAGGCCGCCGTCATGGTGAACTCCATGAGTGCCCTCTGCTCTTCACTCACCATCTTCTTCCTCTACCTGACGATCGTCTTCTTCGTCAAGCGGCTCGTCGCAGGCCGCAAGGAAGATGAGGGCCGCGAGGATGGATATTCACTGGGCAGTGCCATTGCCATCATGGGATCGGGTGCCGTGGGCGCCCTTGCCTACTGTTTCTCGGACACGTTCTGGTTCTCTGCAGTCGAGGGTGAGGTCTATGCCATGTCCTCGCTCTTCACGGCCATCGTCGTCTGGGCCATGACAAAGTGGTACGAGGCTCCCGACAGGAGATATTCAAACAGGTGGATCATCCTCATCTCGTTCCTGATGGGCCTCTCCATCGGAGTGCATCTGCTGAACCTCCTGGCCATCCCTATGCTGGTCTTCATGTACTATTTCAAGATGCGCGAGGACAAGCCTTACACTTTCATGGAGCTGCTCAAGATGATCCTGGTCTCAGTCGTCATCCTTGGAGTGATCGTCTTCCTGATGGTGCCTCTGTTCCCTAAGCTGGCCGCCTATGTCGACCTCTTCATCGTCAACACTCTCGGCCTTCCTTGCAACACGGGTGCCGCCTTTTTCCTCGTGGCTCTCCTCACCCCCTGCTTCTCGGGCCTCTTCAAGACTCTGGACAAGGGCAAGGTCTTCCTGAACACTGCGCTCCCGTGCTTCACGACCATCGTGATCGGCTTCTCGCTCTTCACCGTCGTGATCATCAGGTCATCGGCCAAGACCCCTACAAATGAGTACCAGCCGGACAATGCATTCACCCTTGTCCGCTACCTGTCCCGCGAGCAGTACGGAAAGGTTCCGCTCCTCTACGGACAGTATTTCGGCTCGACCTACACGCTTGTCGCGAGCCCTTACTGGGCACCTGTCGATGGCAGGTACAAGAAGGTGGACGGCCCTTCCGACGTGAAGTACGATGCTTCGTCGAAGATGCTCTTCCCGAGAATGTACAGCAATGACGACAGGCACATCAAGTTCTACCAGTACTACATGAACGGCAAGGGCATCCCTGTCCCGGGATCCGACCAGCCGAGACCTACCTTCGGCGCCAATCTCCGTTACTTCTTCGACTTCCAGGTCGGCTGGATGTACTGGAGGTACTTCATGTGGAATTTCGTCGGCCGTCAGAACGAGCTTCATGCCTCGTCGCAGGATCCTTTCGCGGGCAACTGGGAAAGCGGCATCAAGCCTGTCGATGAGATCAGACTCTCCAATCAGGACAATGCTCCGGACTGGCTGAAGAACAACAAGGGAAAGAACCATTACTTCTTCCTGCCTCTGCTTCTGGGCCTTCTCGGCCTGGTCTTCCAGTTCGACAAGGACAAGAGAGGCTGCTGGCTCACCTTCCTTCTCTTCTTCATGACGGGAATCGCCATCGTCATCTATCTCAACCAGACTCCTTACCAGGTCCGTGAGAGGGACTATGCCTATGCCGGGTCGTTCTATGCATTCTGCATCTGGATCGGACTCGGAGTGGCCGCGCTCCATTCATGGCTCACGGATGCCTTCAAGGCGAAGAAGTCCACTGCCGTTGCTGCAACCGTCACTGCTGCCTGCCTCTTCGTGCCTGCCCTCATGGCGGAGGAGAACTGGGATGACCATGACAGAAGCAACCGCTACACTGCGGTCGAGATTGCGAGGAACTACCTCAACTCCGTCGGTGAGAACGGCTTGCTCGTCACCCACGGCGACAACGATACCTTCCCTCTCTGGTATGTCCAGGAGGTCGAGGGCTTCAGGAATGATGTCAGGGTCTGCAACACATCACTTCTGGGTACCGACTGGTACATCGACCAGATGAAGTATGCCTGCAACAATTCCCCTGCACTGAAGCTTTCCGTCGGTCAGAACCAGTATCTCTACGGAATCAATGACTGGGTCC
Source organism: Candidatus Cryptobacteroides faecihippi (assembly GCA_018066065.1). Classification (GTDB taxonomy): domain Bacteria; phylum Bacteroidota; class Bacteroidia; order Bacteroidales; family UBA932; genus Cryptobacteroides; species Cryptobacteroides faecihippi. The sequence goes on along the minus strand of JAGHSC010000276.1, from coordinate 11,361 downwards.
CTGTCAGCGACAGCCGCAACCAGGCCATCATGATCTCAGACTGCATCAAGGTCTTCAAGCATCCTGATGCCAAGGTCGTCCTCCATGACGGAAAGAAGATCGATTACTGGGTTTCCAGGAAGATGATCCTCCCTGTCAACAAGGAGAACTGTCTCAAGCACGGAATCGTCAGCGAGAAGTTCGCTTCCGAGATCCCGGATTCAATCGTCCTCGAGATCCCGGCCAGCAAGAACTATCTCTCCAAGCCGGAGATCTTCCTGCTCGACTTCCTTTCCACCTACGAGTGGGACAGGCCGATCAACCTCCTCAACCAGGGTGGTGACCTCAACATCGGCATCAAGGACTATCTCATGTACGATGGATTCTCCTACAGGTTCACTCCTGTCAAGAACAAGATCCAGTCTCTTGAGGTCGGCAAGGTCGACACGGACGAACTTTACGACATCATCATGAACAGGTCATGCTACGATGCCATCAGCCGCAAGGACTATTTCGTGGACTATCAGAATCTTTACACCTTCCTCGGTGTCATGTCACTTAGGAACATGTTCGTCTCTTCTGCAAATGCGTTCTTCCAGGCAGGGGAGTACGGAAGGGTTGAAGAGGCTCTCGACAAGTGCCAGGAAGTCCTTGACCCATCCATCTTCCCGTACGAGAACTCGCTCTACGGATGGAGCTCCAACGCTCTCTTCCCGATCGAGATGACCCGTGACTACTATGCGATCGGCAAGCCGGAAAAGGCAAGGGCCCTTGCTTCCGAGCTTTACTCCGAGACAAAGCAGTCAATTCTCTTCTATCTCGACTTCTACCCGGACAGCAAGTCTGATTTCGAGTACTGCTGCAACATCGTCTACTACATGATCAGCACCATCTCCAAGTCCGGAGACAAGGAATTCGCTGACAAGATTGAAAAAGATTTTGCGCAGTACCTGAGTGTCTCCACCGGTGCGGAAACTGGAGAGAATCCATCTTCAGGGGAATAATTATTAATACGGAATAGATCCTTTAGTTGCAAATTGTAATGTTTGGATAATCGCTGCTGGAGTGTCGTCCAGCAGCGATATTTTATTAAAATACCGTTGGATTGCAAGATTGTTTAAATTTTTTTAGTATATTGGCCCGCTGAATAGTTTTCATTTTATATTAATAAACGTAGGCCAATGAAAAAAGTAAGATTGCTTTTTGTGATGGCTGGAATACTCCTCTCGATGCTGACGGCATACGCCCAGCAGACCGTGAAGGGAGTTGTCATCGCTGAAGAGGACGGATTGCCAATCCCTGGCGCATCTGTCTTCGTGAAGGGCAGCACCAAGGTCGGTACAGTCACCGACATTGATGGTAACTTCACTCTTTCAGTCCCTGGCTCTGCAAAGCTTCTCGTCGTTTCCTATCTGGGAATGCTCGACCAGGAAGTCGCAGTCCAGCCTAATGTCAAAGTCGTGCTCAAGAACGATTCCGAAATGCTTGAGCAGGTCGTCGTGACCGGTATGCAGAAGATGGACAGACGTCTCTTCACCGGTTCAACCACCAGGGTCTCTGCCGAAGATGCAAAGATCAGCGGTCTCACCGACATCTCGCGTTCCCTTGAGGGACGTGCTGCCGGAGTCAGCGTCCAGAACGTCTCCGGTACATTCGGAACAGCCCCTAAGATCCGCGTCCGCGGTGCTACCTCCATCTATGGCAGCTCCAAGCCGCTCTGGGTCGTTGACGGCGTCATCATGGAAGACGTTGTCGATGTCAGCGCAGATGAGCTTTCATCCGGTGATGTCAACACCCTTCTCTCTTCTGTCATCGCAGGCTTGAACTCCGACGACATCGAGAGCTTCCAGATCCTCAAGGATGGTTCCGCAACCTCGATCTATGGTGCACGTGCAATGGCGGGTGTCATCGTCATCACCACGAAGAGGGGAAAGGCTGGCCAGAGCAGCATCAGCTACACTGGTGAATATACATTCAGGCTCAAGCCTTCCTACAACACCTTCAACATCATGAACTCCCAGGACCAGATGTCCGTCTACCAGGAACTCCAGCAGAAGGGTTATCTCAACTATGCTGAGATCTCCAATGCAGCGGACAGCGGTATCTATGGCAAGATGTACCACATGCTGAGCGAGTACGATCCGGTCACAGGCCAGTTTGCCCTTGCCAACACTCCGGAGGCAAAGGCTGCCTATCTGCGTGCGGCAGAGTTCAGGAACACGGACTGGTTCGACCGTCTCTTCACCAACAACATCCAGCATAACCATTCGGTCTCAGTGTCTTCAGGTAATGACAAGTCTCATTACTATGCTTCCCTGAGTGCCATGGATGACAAGGGTTGGGCTCTCCAGAGCGGCGTACAGCGTTACACTGCCAACCTCAACACCACCTACAACCTCAGCAAGAAGCTCAGCATGTCTCTCGTCTCCAATGCTTCCTATCGTAAGCAGCAGGCTCCGGGAACCCTTTCCTCAGACATCGATGCCGTCTCCGGTGAGGTGAAGCGTGACTTCGACATCAACCCTTATTCCTACGCTCTCAACACATCCAGAGCTTTGGACCCAGACGAGTTCTACACCAGGAACTATGCTCCATTCAACATCTTCTCGGAGCTTGACAACAACTACATCGACCTTTCCGTCCAGGACTTCCGCATGCATGGCGAGCTTTCCTACAAGCCATTCAGCAAGCTTGAACTCAAGGCCCTTGCCGCTGTGAAGCATTCCGCTACCTCTCAGGAGCATTACATCCTCGACAACTCGAACCAGGCAATGGCCTACAGGGAGATGGGTACTTCCACCATCAGGAAGAACAACTCATTCCTCTACACGGACCCGGACAACATCTACGCCCTTCCAATCAGCGTGCTTCCTGAAGGAGGTATCTACGAGCGCCAGGACAACTCGATGACCGGCTGGGACTTCCGTGCCACCGCCAACTACAACAACACCTTCGCCGGCAACCACATCGTCAATCTCTACGGCGGTATGGAGACCAACAGCGTGGACCGTCACGCTTCATGGTTCAGAGGCTGGGGTATGCAGTACCAGATGGGTGAGATCCCAAGCTACGCCTACCAGGTCTTCAAGAAGGGTGCAGAGGACAATTCAGATTACTACACCCTCAGCAACAGGCATGAGCGCAGTGCTGCATTCTTCCTCAACGGAACCTATTCCTACAAGGGTAGATACACTCTCAACGGAACCATCCGCTACGAGGGTACCAACAAGCTCGGAAAGAGCCGTGCAGTCCGCTGGCTCCCTACATGGAACATCTCCGGCGCATGGCATGTGCATGAGGAGAACTGGTTCAACAAGCAGTCGGCAGTCTCACACCTTTCTCTCAAGGCTTCCTACTCCCTCACTGCAGACCGTGGCCCTTCATTCGTGACCAACTCATTTGCAGTCATCAGGTCTGAGAACCCTTGGCGTCCTTTCACATCCGTCAAGGAAAGCCAGCTCTACATCTCCCAGCTCGCCAACTCCGAGCTCACCTACGAGAAAAAGCATGAGCTGAACGTCGGAGTCGATCTCGGATTCTTCGACAACAGAATCAATGTCGAGGCTGACTGGTACACCCGCAACAACTTCGACCTCATCGGTCTCGCCAACACCTACGGCGTCGGTGGAGAGGTCCGCAAGTACGGTAACATCGCAGCCATGAAGTCAGACGGTGTCGAGCTCACACTCACGACCGTCAACATCAAGAAGAAGGATTTCTCCTGGACCACGAACTTCATCTACTCTCACACCCACAACGTTGTCACCAACCTCAAGACCTCCAAGCGAGTCATCGACCTCGTGTCAGGAAACGGTTTCGCACAGGAAGGCTATCCTGTCCGCGCGATCTTCTCCGTTCCGTTCAGAGGCCTCAACGAGCAGGGTCTTCCTACCTTCCTCGACCAGGACAACAATGTCACCACGACCGGCATCTACTTCCAGACCTCCGAGCCTGAGAAGCTCAAGTTCCTTGAATATTCAGGAAGCGCAGATCCTACCGATGTTGGTTCATTTGGTAACATCTTCAAGTTCAAGGGTTTGACTTTGAATGTGTTCATCACTTACTCCTACGGCAACGTCGTCCGTCTCGATCCTGTCTTCAGAAGATCCTACACGGACCTCACCTCAATGCCTAAGGAGTTCAAGAACCGCTGGACGATCGCAGGTGACGAGAACATCACCACAATCCCTGTCATCGCCAGCAAGAACCAGAACCACAACGACACTCACCTGAGCTACGCGTACAACGCTTACAACTACTCTACCGAGCGTATCGCCAAGGGTGACTTCATCCGTATGAAGGAAATCTCCATCAACTACGCTCTTCCTAAGAGCTTCGTTGAGAGCATGAAGCTCAGGGATGCTTCCATCAAGCTTCAGGCTACCAACCTCTTCCTCCTCTATGCGGACAAGAAGCTCAACGGACAGGATCCTGAGTTCTTCAACACCGGTGGTGTGGCAGTCCCTGTGCCTAAGCAGTTCACTTTCACACTTAAACTTGGACTTTAAACCGAATCTGACATGAAAAAGATAAGTATAATTGCATTCGCTGCATTGGCTTTTCTGCTTGCCTCATGCGACAAGTTCCTTGATGTCATGCCTGACAACAGGGCAGAGATCACTTCAGAGGAGAAGATCAAGAGCTTGCTGACCTCAGCTTATCCGGATCATGACTATGTCATGGTTGCGGAGATGCTCTCTGACGATGTCGACAAATTCAACAACACCTACGTTACCAGCCAGTTCTTCGAGCAGCTCTGGCACTGGCAGGACATCACCGAGTCCAACAACGAGTCTCCTGAGAACATCTGGACGGCTTGCTATGGCTCCATCGCTTCTGCCAACCATGCACTCCAGGCAATCGAGGAGGTGGTCGCAGAAAACGGTGGCGAGTGGACAGAATCACTGAAACAGGAAAAGGCCGAGGCTCTTGTCTGCCGTGCCTACAACCATTTCATCCTTGTGAACATGTTCTGCTTGAACTACAATCCAGCCACGAGCGGCAAGGATCTCGGAATCCCTTATGCAACCGAGCCTGAGACAACCCTTGCTCCTGTCTACGAGCGCGGAACCGTCGAGCATGTCTACAAGATGATCGACAAGGACCTTCAGGAGGCTCTTCCTGAAATCAGCGAGAGCTACTACTCAGTTCCTAAGTATCATTTCAACCCTAAGGCAGCCTACGCATTCGCTTCCCGTTTCTACCTTTATTATGAAAAGTGGGATGAGTGCATCAAGTACGCAGACCTGGTCCTTGGTACCGCTCCTGCCACCATGCTCCGCGACTACAAGGTCCTCGCCGAGAACAGTACTTCACAGGCAGCTGCCGGCAATGTCTACATCTCTGCCGACATCAACACCAACCTCCTCCTTCTCACCGCCTACTCAACACTTGGAACCACATTCGGTGCCTACACGACCAACAAGAAGTTCGCGCATGGCAACTATGTGTCTGAGCATGAGACGGGAAAGGCCACACAGGTCTGGGCATCAGCCAACGGCTACATCGCTCCAATGAGGTCCTACGCAGGAACCAACCGCCAGTACGTCATCTTCTGGAGGCTTCCACACCTCTTCGAGTACACCGACCCTGTTGCAGGTACCGGTTATTCACGCGCTGTCTACCCTGCATTCACCTGTGATGAATGCCTCCTGAACCGCGCTGCGGCTTACATCCTCAAGAAGGATTATGCCAAGGCTCTAGAGGACCTCAACCTCTGGACTGTCAAGTGCGTCGCAGATCCTGTGACCCTCACGACTGATCTTGTCCAGGAATTCTACAACGGAATCGTCTACTCATACTCCGATTCAGAAGGAATGATCTCCACCCAGAAGAAGCACCTCAACCCTGCATTCGCAATCGAAGAGGAAGGCTCTGTCCAGGAGACCATGCTCCAGTGCGTCCTTGGAATGCGTCGTATCGAGACCATGCCTATGGGTATCCGCTGGTTCGATGTCAAGCGCTATGGAATCGAGATCGTCCGCCGCGAGATGGACGCTCAGGGCATTCCTGCAGTGCTTATCGATGTCCTCAAGAAGGATGATCCTCGCCGTGCCATCCAGCTCCCTAACAGGGTTATCTCTGCCGGCATGACTCCTAATCCTCGTAACAAATAATTAGGTCGGGAAATGAAAAAGAACATTACTATCATAATTCTTCTGCTGGCTTCCATGGCTGCATTCTCTTCCTGCAGGAAGGATGAGATGAGCCCGGAGTCCATCATCACCGTCGACAAGGTGCAGTACACTCCTTTCGACCTGTGGCTCAACAAGAATTTCGTGGACACGTACAACATCCTGTTCAAGTATCGTTATGAGGCCATCGAGGCTGACTACAACTACTACACGGTTCCTGCTGACTACAACAATTCCATCATCCTCGCCCACCTGGTGAAGTACCTCTGCCTTGAGGCCTACGACGCAGTCGGTGGTGTCGAGTTCACCCGTGCGAACTTCCCAAAGATGATCTTCTGCATCGGTGACTACGAGTACAAGAACAATGGTTCCATCGTCCTCGGTACCGCCGAGGGCGGACGCAAGATCCTCCTCACCGGTGTCAACAATCTCGGCAAGTACGTGAAGGACATCGAGCAGCTCAACCATTACTACTTCAAGACCATCCACCACGAGTTCACCCACATCCTCAACCAGACCAAGGACATGCCGACCTCGTACCAGTTCGTTACCCCTGCCGACTATGTCGCAGACGAGTGGACTGATGCCAAGTTCAGTGCCGCCACGAATGATGAAGGAACGGGTTATCTCCAGAAGGGTTTCATCAGCGCATATTCGCAGAATGCCTACACTGAGGACTTTGCAGAGATTCTCTCCATGTATGTCTGCTACTCCGATGAGGTCTGGGCTGAATGGCTCACCCAGGCTGACACGAATGGAGCTCATGGCTCGGCTCTGATCAAGACCAAGCTCCAGATGGTCAAGGAATACATGCAGAAGTCATGGGGCATCGATCTCGACAAGCTCCATCAGACAGTTCAGGTCCGTCAGGCCAACATCGCTGCCGGCAAGATCGATCTTACTAACATTGAAGTCGACTGATTATGAAAAAAGTATTGATATACTCACTTCTGGCTCTGGCTGCCTTCTCAATGCAGTCTTGCCTCTATGAGCAGGAAGACCTCTTCGAGGAGTCTTCTTCAAAGCGTGTCGCCGACATGATCGACAAGACCAAGTCGACCCTCGTCTCTGCCGAGAACGGCTGGCTCATGGAAATCTACCCTGAGAAAACCCAGAGATACGGTGGCTATGCCTTCGTCCTCAAGTTCGACAAGGACATGCAGGTTACCATCCACTCTGAGCTGTCCGAGGACATCACTGAGAGTGAAACCAGCTTCTATCAGGTTTCCAGTGAAGATGGCCCTGTCCTTATCTTCGACACCTACAACCCACTCCAGCATTTCTTCGCTACTCCTAACTCATCCCGCTACCAGGCTTACGAGGGAGAGGTTGAATATGTGGTCTGCGACGTCAAGAGCGATCTGATCACCCTTCGCGGATGCAAGACCTCCAACATCATGTACCTCAGGAAGATGACGGAGGATGCAGTTTCCTACCTCACGAAGCTCCTCGAGAGCGACGACAGGATTGTCATGTCCGGCTTCACCGGAACGGTCGGCAGTGTCGACCTCGTCGGTGAAATCGACATCGACAACCGTCAGGTTGCCGTCACGGCTGGATCGGAGACCTCAAACGTGGCATACACTGTCGTGCCGGAGGGAATCCGTTTCTACGCTCCGATCGCAGTCGGAACCTCCGACATCAACGGACTCGCAATCGCCGACGATGGTAGCATCACGGTGAGCGAAGGCTCTGCAAAGGGGACGAACTTCAAGCCTGTCTATCCTAAGGGATTCAGGACTTATGACGCCTATGCAGGCAAGTACATGTTCACATTCTCTACCGGAACATTCCCTGTGGAACTCGTTCCTGGAGTTGAGGGCCAGACCTACATCATGAGAGGAATCTGCGGCTACGATGCCAACGGTGTCTACCATCGTGACGATGAGCCTTACGACATGATCCTTACCTACAGCAAGGCAAAGGGCAACCTTACCCTCGCTCTCCAGAACTTCACCAAGGACGGTGATCCTGTCCAGTACAACGGCAAGTACATCGGAATCACTCCGCTTGCAGCTTCCAACACGACCGGTACCTCTGGCTACCTCGCATTCACGGAAGGCGCCGGAATGGTCACCGACTGGAACGGCGATGAGGAGAACCCTGCCTACAACCTGGTCAGCAACGGAGTCTACTCAAGGCCTATCGACACCTACTGGCTCGCCCAGTACACCGGCCCTACCCAGACCTCCACGACCCGTTCATCCGGAAGCTCTCTCCCTGTTGAGTTCAAGTTCTTCGGAAAGACTCACATCATGTTCCAGCCTTCATCACTTGTTAAAGTCAAAGAATAATGAAAAGATTGTTTGTTTTCCTGGCAGCCGCCCTCATGCTGGTTGCCTGCAAGGATGAGGATCCGCTCTACATCGAGTTATCCGCTCCGATCACCATAGTGAAATCGTCCGTCATCTTCGACGCACCGGGAGGAACCGGCTCCATCCAGTTCGAAGCCAATGGCCCTGTCAAGGTCACCAGCGCTTCCGAGTGGTGTCAGGTCGCTCTCTCCGGCAACACCGTGACGGTCACCGCAGACGAGAACAGGAGCCTTGACGGCCGTGCCTCAAGGATCACCCTCGAGTGCGGCGGAGAATCTGTCTACGTCGTGTCCCAGCAGACTGGAATGGAGTATTCATTCACGGAAGCCAGCTATCTCATCGAGATGGATGGCGGTGAAGTCACTGTCTCCGGAATGTCTTCATTCCCTGTCGAGTACACCACCGACTCTGATTGGATCAAGGTCACCGAGACCGAAGCCGGCTACACTCTCACCGTTGGCGAGAATGATGGAAACGGCTCTCGTACCGGTACCTTCACCATCATCTCCGGCGGCATCGAGACAGTCTACACGATCAAGCAGAAGTTCGAGAGAAACTTTGCCGGATCCTATACCCTCGACTTCTTCTCAAGCTCATCCAAGGCGACTGCCAAGAAGCTTGATGTCACGATCGAAAGGGATGAGAAGGACACAGACCTGTACTACATCTCAGGCATTACCGCCAGCTCCACCTATGACTACAAGATTCCGATCAGGTACAATCCTGCCACTGAGCAGCTTGTCATCAAGAACACCCAGTACCTCGGCCCTTACGGCGAAGGCCTCTGGGAGTATGTCATCGTGAACCACGGAACGCTTGACTTCGCAAGCAACTATGTGTCATACAGCACAGCCGAGTCTTACTACATCTACTTTACCTACAAGTACGCCAACAAGAAGTACACTCTTGAACTTCATGACTCTGCTCCGCTCTTCAACGCTTCGAGAAAGTCTTCTGGATTCTCCCTCTACACCTTCACCGTGGAGGAAGGCACCACCCTCGCCAGCACGAACAGGAAGTCTTCAGTACTCGGAGTCTTTTTCCCAACCTTCACACAGAAGTAGGGTAGTCGACATGAAAAAAGAGAGAGGCGGCCGCAAGGTCGCCTCTTCCTTTTTTATCTCCCTGTGCGGGAACTATCTTCTAAGCCTTACGAATATGCTCAGTGGGAGGTTCTTCCCGAATCTGTCCCTGAGGACCAGCTCGCCGGACTCAAGCTCGACATCTGCTCCCAGGGAGAATGCCTGGCGTACCACCGTCTCGCCGAGGATCGCGGAGAATCCATTCGAGTAGAGGTTGAGGACGAGGAAGCTGTCCTTGTCGGCGAGGATCTGGCCGACGGACTTCATCATGTCGAAAAGGCACCCGTCCAGCTTCCATTTCTCTCCGCCGGGTCCGTGTCCGTAGGCAGGAGGGTCAAGGATGATTCCGTTGTACTTGTTGCCTCTCTTTGCCTCGCGCCTTGCGAACTTCATCGCATCCTCGACGACCCAGCGGATCCCGTCGAGCCCGCTCCTGTCCTGGTTCTCGTGTGCCCAGGTGACCACCTGGCGCACGGAATCAAGATGCGTCACATCTGCTCCGGCGCATCTCGCCGCGATCGAGGCTCCACCGGTGTAGGCAAACAGGTTGAGGACCTTGGGCTTCTCTCCGGTCTTCTCTGCAATCGACCTTGTCTGCCTGTAGATGTACTCCCAGTTCGCAGCCTGCTCGGGGAATACACCGACGTGCTTGAACGAAGTCAGTCCAAGCCTCAGGCTGAACTGTGGACCCCCGTTGTAGCGGATCCACCACTGGTCAGGCATCCTGCGGATCCTGTCCCATGTGCCACTGTCCTCCTTGCCGGCCTTTGCAAAGCCTGCTCCCGGAGTGAACCTGGTGTGAGTCAATCTGTTCCACTCCTCATCGCTGAGCGATTTGTCCCACAGAGCCTTCGGCTCGGGACGCGACAGGATGAAGTCTCCGAATCTTTCAAGCTTGAAGCCTCTTCCGGAGTCGATAAGTTCGTAGTCCTTCCAGGACTGGGATGGATATTCGATCGTCATGCAGCAAAGATACTCCAAATTCCCCATCTTTTTCTTATATTTGCGAGTTATAATGTAGAAACTTATAGAATCAAATCAATACTATCATGCAACAGCACATCGACTCTTACGACTTCACTGGAAAGAAGGCGATTGTCAGAGTGGACTTCAACGTTCCTCTCGACGAGAATTTCAACATCACTGATGACACCCGTATCCGTGCCGCTCTCCCTACTCTCAAGAAGGTTCTTGCAAGCGGTGGTGCGCTCATCATCATGTCTCACCTCGGACGTCCAAAGGGAGTTACCGCAAAGTTCTCTCTCAAGCACATCATCGGTCATGTCTCAGAGTGCCTCGGCGTTCCTGTACAGTTTGCAGAGGATTGCCAGAAGGCTGACGAGCAGGCTGCTGCCCTCAAGCCAGGTGAGGTCCTCCTCCTTGAGAACCTCCGTTTCTACGCTGAAGAGGAAGGCAAGCCAAGGGGACTCGCAGAGGATGCTACCGACGAGGAGAAGAAGGCAGCCAAGGCTGCTGTGAAGGCCAGCCAGAAGGAGTTCGTCAAGAAGCTCGCTTCCTACGCTGACTGCTACATCAACGACGCATTCGGAACAGCTCACCGTGCACACGGTTCAACCGCTCTCATCGCTGAGTACTTCCCACAGGACAAGATGTTCGGCTACCTCATGGAGAAGGAAGTCAAGGCCATCGACAACGCCCTCAAGAACGCACAGCGTCCTTTCACCGCAATCATCGGCGGTTCAAAGGTATCCAGCAAGCTCGGTGTCATCAAGAACCTCCTCGACAAGGTTGACGACCTCATCATCGGTGGTGGTATGGGTTACACCTTCATCAAGGCACAGGGCGGAAAGATCGGTATGTCCCTCCACGAGGACGAGCTCATCCCTGATG
>JAGHSC010000259.1 GCA_018066065.1 Candidatus Cryptobacteroides faecihippi | reverse complement strand
GGGTGGAGACTGTTGACGGAGAGATGGTGGTACGTCCTCTGAAGAAGGACCTTTCTGCTCCTGCCGGCGAGCCGATGAGGCTGTTCTGTGCTTCTGCGGCTCCTTGGGTGAGTGAGAAGTGCATGGTCACCGATGGCCCTTTCCTCTACAGGACGAAGAACGGAAAGCTTCTCATGCTCTGGTCGAGCATGGGGCCGGAAGGTTATGCACTGGGCGTCTCGGAATCATCGACCGGGAAGGTTACCGGTCCTTGGAGGCATCATGAGAAGCCGCTGTTCTCGAAGGATGGTGGCCATGGAATGGTCTTCAGGGCTCTCGATGGAAAGATCTATCTTTCGCTTCATGCTCCTAACGGAGGCGGGCTTGAGAGAGCTCACTTCATCGAGCTTGAGGACACGGGTGATGATCTTATTATCAAGAAATAGCCTTTGAATGAAGTTGGCGCGGAGCCCTGGGAATCAGTCGATTTCCAGGGCTTCTGCTTCTCCGCCCCAGATTTCGAGGACCTTCCTGAATCCGCTGACAGGGATGACGACGGTCGCTGTGTTGTCGCAGGGGTGGAAGCTCACATATTCAGACTTCAGGATGTCTGCATCGTAGAAGAACTTCATCCTGTGGCCGTTCTCGAACAGTTCCTTCGGGTCTGCATCCTGGAGGTTCATGTCGTGGATGAGGCCGAACATTCCGACTGAGCCTGGCTTGACGCCGAGGCATCTGAGGAGCCTTTCGGGCGATCCGAACGAGAGCTTGCCCTGATGGAGCATGTGCTCGAGGCTGTGGATGTCGAGCTGCTTGTGGCAGTTGTAGGAGATCAGGTAGTGTCTGTTTCCCTTGTGGTTGCGCATGAACAGGTTCTTGCAGTGAAGGGGGCCTGTGCCGTCGCAGTGTGAGGCGTCGATCTTTGCCCAGTACTCCAGCGCTTCTTCGATGGTGAAGAGTGACGGGTGGGTGTAGATTTCGTATGGGATGTCGTTATCCTTCAGGAAATCAAGTACTTCCTGTATGGTTTCGTTGTATTCCATGTCTTGGTCGGTTAGATGAGTTCGACTAGTTTCCTGACGTTCTCTTCCTTGGTTGCCCAGCTGGTCACGAACCTGACGTTGGTCTCCATCTCGCCTCTTGTTCCCCAGACTTCGAAGGTTGCATGTTCGGCGAGCCTGTCCATGACTTCGTTCGGGAGTGTGAAGAATTGCTGGTTGGTAGGGGAGTCGATGAATGGCTTGATGCCCTTTGCGATGAAGCCTTCCTTGAGGATCATGGCCATCTCGACTGCGTGTCTTGCGATCTGGAGGTAGAGTCCGTCGGTGAAGAGGGTGCCGAACTGGATTCCGAGGAGCCTTCCCTTTGCGAGGAGGGCGCCGTGCTGCTTGACCAGCGGGAAGAAGTGATTGAGGATGCCTTTGTGGGCGACTACGCATTCTCCGAAGAGTGCTCCGACCTTCGTTCCTCCGATGTAGAAGACGTCGCAGAGCTGTGCGAATTCCTTGAGTGTGATGTCGGCTGCGTCTGATGCGAGGCCGTAGCCGAGCCTTGCTCCGTCGATGAAGAGAGGGATGCCTGCGTTCCTGCAGACTTCGTGG
>JAGHSC010000169.1 GCA_018066065.1 Candidatus Cryptobacteroides faecihippi | reverse complement strand
CTGCTATATGCTTTACGATTTCTGCTTTTGTTATGTTCCTTTGGTTTTTGAGCCGCAAATATAGCTATCTTATCGTCTTCGGAGGAACAATCGTGCGGATTGGTAAATGACGAGGTCCTACCACCTTATTCCGCATTCGTAGCCGAGAAGGGTATTCTCTTCTTTCAGCTCAAAGTTTACTGTACCCTTTTCCCACACGGCCTTCCGAGTAGATTGAATGAGTCCACCCCATGAGGTGAAAAAGACGAACTTCAACTCCCACGACGAAGTACCGTAACCACTCAGAAGGTGGTGTGTCAAGGAGTGTCGACAGAGCTGGACAGTAGGCAATAGCGATTCGTCACCGACCCTCTCAGAGATTCTCAGAAGATCATCAGCGCTGCTGTATTTTGGCAAATTATTCTCTTTTTGCTCGACAATCCTTATTCTCGTTCCTTTGGTAATAATTCTCGGTGGATATTTTCTCGACAGCGCCTCTATAGGATCTTTTCTCAGCATCTCTATCTCGTCGTCCGTCACTCCAATGAGGTCAAGCAGCATGTCTGCATCCAGCAACCATTTCTGCTCTTCATAGAGACCATGCCACCAGAGAGGTAGAAAACGCCAGCATTCTTTCACGAGAAACGCGCTCCAAATGCCCTCCTCCGAGTCTTCAAAAGAAAGGGCTTCCGTAAAATCCAGATAGCCTTTCGGGAACGCCAATTTTCTCCACCTATATCGATCGATAGCATCCTCAAGTTCATCACGTGAAATAATCGGCGCATTTCTTTCGCGGGCGAAAAGGAAACTCCTTGTCCCAATCGCATTTTGTTCCGGAAGCAAGCACTCGATCCTGTACCCTTGAAGGAGAGTGACTCCCGGGAGTGCTGTTATACTGTCCGTTATGTCCTTGACATCCAGCCCAGCACGATCTCTGAGATCGAGGCTGTCAAGAAACTGCCTCGCAATCCTGGATAACTCGTTTGTCTTTCCCATGCCGTTCGTTTGGATATTAATAGTCCAGTTCCTCGTCGAAATCCGGTTCCTGGGACTCGTACTCCCATTGACGCCTGTCCGCGAAGTACTCCACGAGGTCCAGGGGGTCGCCCATCTTCTCCCTCAGGTCCATGTACTCCGAGAAGACCTGCTCGTCTGAATAGTCATCCACATCGAAGGCCACCCTTTCGGCTTCCAGGAGAGTGATCTGCTCCTCCGGCTGTGCCATCCTCAGAAGGTCGTCCGAGAGAAGTCCTTCGACAAGCTCACGCAGCTCATAGCTTGGAACCGTGCTGAGCAGTTCCTGCAAATCAATCGTCTCCATCTCAATACTCTCCATTATCGTCCATAATTGCCTTGATCTTCCTTGAGAGGAACTCATCATCCAGCCTGCTGAAGCGGAACTCCAGTTCCTCCAGCCTGGCTTCCTGCATCCTCTCCTGGAAGGCCTCCTCGTTGATTCCCAGCAGCATGCGCGCCTTCTTCCTGTCGACAACATCCATGTCGTACAGTTCGCATGCAACCTCCGCCCGCGCCTCGAAATCCATGAGCCGGAGCCTCGAGGTGATCATATTCCTTGCTTCCTGTGCTGTCATTGCTTTGTAATTCTTTCTCTAGGTTTCATTTCGTGCCGTAAATGTACACCGTCTCAGATTTCTTTCAAAACGGAATGTACGAAATGCCGTTCAGGGTGTATGAAACCGCTCATTTTAAACAATCTGTGTAAAACGCACACAGAATATTTGGATGTGTAGCAACAACACGTTACCTTTGTCTGTGTTACACCAGCAATACTGACAGACAAGATGTTCCAGGAAAAAGGATCATACACTTATCCGTTTCCGCGTCCATCGGTGACGACGGACTGCGTGATTTTCGGCTACGACGGCAAGGAACTCAAGGTGCTCCTCGTGCAGAGAGGCATTCCGCCATTCAAGGGGATGTGGGCATTTCCGGGTGGATATCTCCAGATGGACGAGGACGCCATCGAGGGCGCAAAGCGCGAGCTGAAGGAAGAGACTGGCCTCGAGGACGCCTACATCACCCAGTTCAAGACCTTCTCCGCCGTGGACCGCGACCCGCGCGGCAGGGTGATCACAATCGCCCACATCGCGCTTGTACGAATATCCGAGGTGCGAGGCGGCGACGATGCTGCCAAGGCAGAGTGGTTCCCGATCGGTGCGATCCCGCAGCTGGCCTTCGACCACGACATGATCCTCCGCGAGGCGCTTCAGGCTCTCAGGCAGAAGATCCACTTCGAGCCGGTGGGCTTTGAACTCCTGCCTGAAAAGTTCACGATGCCTCAGCTCCAGAATCTATACGAATCCATCCTTGACATCCGTTTCGACCGCAGGAACTTCTCAAGCAAGATGCTCCATCTGGGCATCCTCGAAGACACCGAAGACCGTCCCGCAAACGCTTCCAACAGGATTCCGGTTGTCTACAGATTCAACAAGGAGCGCTACGACCAGATGAAGTCAAAAGGCTTCAAGCTCGAATTCTGATCCATCCCATCCTGCTGTCAGAACGTGAATCCGACACTCAATCCGCCCTTGATGAAGGTGTCCATCTGCTTGTCGCCGAGGCCATTGTTGTAGATGTCCGGCCTGGATCCAAGAGAGAGTGTGACATTGATGTCCTTTCCTGAATTGGTGTGGATCCTGATGCCTGGTCGGAAGTCGACAAGGGCGGTGATTGGCGAATTGTCGAGGTCATTTGCCAGGCTGGCGTTGATTCCCAGGCGGAAGCCCAGTGTCGGAGCAACACGCCTTCTGGTCAGGTAGAACGTTGAATTGACAAACACAGGAATGTAGGCTGATTCGTTCCAGTCGGAATAGGCCACTCCCGCGCCTGCTCCCAGGAAGAATGAATTGGTGAACCTGTAGCCTGCTGAATATTCAAGTTCGAAGGCGAGGTCATCCGTGGGCACGAAGGTAAGGTCTAGCATCTGCTGGAATCCAGGCTTGACGTTGAAGTAAGGAATCTCGAGGAGGCCCGCATAGAGACTGCGGCTCCTTGAGGTGTAGGCGTCTTCTCCGTCCTGTCCAAACATGTAGCCATAGCCAGGTGCCTTTGCCTTCCAGAGCATATTCATGTCCTCATCTGTCGGCTGGCGGAAGTTTTCGTATCTTGCTGGGTAGCCTGTGACGGTGACGGCGAAGCATCCGTCCTGCGTGCAGACGTTGACCTGTGTCGTGATGATGAAGTCCGCGTTGTGTTCCTTTGCGAGCTTCGCGAGTGCAAGTACCTGGAAATCATCGACGTACCTGAGGTTCTTACGTATTGCCGGGAACTGGTCGAGCACCACGGTCTCGGTGAAGCGTTCACCGCAGATCTTCTGATCGGCGATGATCGGAGAGGTCGAGATGTTGGCTCCCGGTTCCAGGACGGTCACGGAATTGCCTTCGTAGTGGATGTTCTGTGCAAGCGCAGCCGATGCAATCATCAAGGCTGCAGCCATTGTGAAGACTCTTTTCGTAAACATATCAGAATGCTTTAAGAATTGAAGCCCGAGCTGCATATTCTGTGCCTGAAAATATTACCTTTGTGGCAAAGCACTGCGCGCAATGAGCATATTGATAAAAGACACGACCACGATGGAGCGCATCGCCATCGTGAAAGAGGCCCTGGATGGGGAATATGATGAGTTCTACGATGACTACGTCAGCGGAAAGAAGGAACTGGCCGAGCTGAACAGCGAGTACAGTGCCCTCGCCGCCGGCACCGGTAAGGAATAGAAGGTGCCTCTAGACGTTGAAGAGGAAGTGCATGATGTCGCCGTCCTGGACGACATACTCCTTTCCTTCGATGCCGAGCTTTCCAGCTGCCCTGACGGCACTTTCGCTGCCGAGGGAGACATAGTCTTCGTACTTGATTACCTCTGCCCTGATGAAGCCCTTCTCGAAGTCGGTGTGGATCACTCCGGCTGCCTTTGGAGCCTTGTCGCCCTTGTGGATCGTCCAAGCGCGGCACTCGTCGGAACCTGCCGTGAAGAAGGTCTGAAGGCCGAGAAGATGGTAGGCGCTCTGGATGAGACGGACGACACCTGACTCTTCGAGTCCCATCTCCTCGAGGAACATCTGACGGTCCTCGTAGCTCTCCATCTCTGCGATCTCGGACTCGGTCCTGGCGGAGATGATGAGAATCTCTGCGTTCTCATCCTTGACAGCCTCGCGGACAGCATCGACGTACTTGTTGCCGCTGGCGGCTGAAGCATCGTCAACGTTGCAGACGTACATCACCGGCTTGTTGGTGAGGAGGAAGAGGTCGTGAGCCATGCTGACTTCCTCTTCGTTGATGAGTTCGACGCTGCGGCAGTTCTTTCCCTGCTCGAGGGCCTCCTTGTAGCGGAGAAGGAGTGCCACAAGCTTCTTGGCTTCCTTGTCACCGCCGGTCTGAGCCTGCTTCTGGGTCTTTGCGAGACGTGCATCGACAGTCTCGAGGTCCTTGATCTGAAGCTCGAGGTCGACAACTTCCTTGTCCCTTACTGGATCGACGCTTCCGTCCACGTGGACCACGTTGCCGTCATCGAAGCAGCGGAGGACATGAAGGATCGCGTCGGTCTCACGGATGTTTGCAAGGAACTGGTTTCCAAGACCTTCTCCCTTGCTGGCACCTTTCACGAGACCTGCGATGTCAACGATGTCGACGGTTGCAGGAACGACACTCTTCGGCTTGCACATGTCAGTCAGCACTTCCAGGCGCTTGTCCGGAACATTGGTGGAGCCAAGGTTCGGTTCGATTGTACAGAAAGGGAAGTTGGCGCTCTGGGCCTTTCCTGAGCTTACACAGTTGAACAATGTCGACTTTCCTACGTTAGGAAGTCCTACTATTCCGCATTTGAGAGACATTTCTTTGTTGTTTTTGGCCTGAACTGGTTCAGGATTGCAAAGATACAAAGTATAAGGGTGATTATCTTCCTTTCCCGGGGACGAATTTTCTTTTTTCTTAGGTACGTTTTTACGTTTCTTTAAGAAATTTCCGTTTTTGTGT
This sequence comes from Candidatus Cryptobacteroides faecihippi, assembly GCA_018066065.1. GTDB lineage: Bacteria > Bacteroidota > Bacteroidia > Bacteroidales > UBA932 > Cryptobacteroides > Cryptobacteroides faecihippi. The sequence goes on along the minus strand of JAGHSC010000169.1, from coordinate 1,477 downwards.
GCCATCTTGCGGCCGGAATGAAATTCATCATCATCATATTGCTGATGACCCTGCCGAAAGGTCATGGAGACTGTCCCGACAGTCTTCTGACTACGTTCTGGAACCTCGAGAACTTCTTCGACTGGATGGCTGACAGCACCTCTGCCAGTACTTCTGACAAGGAGTTCTCGTCTTCCGGAAGCAGGCACTGGACCCGGAAAAGGTTCCTTGCTAAATGCAATGCTGTCTGCAAGACGGTCCTTTGGATCGCGGACACCCACGGGGCGCTTCCCGATGTGATTGGTTTCGCCGAGGTCGAGAACCGCTTCGTCCTGACGCAGCTCCTGAGGAACACTCAGCTCTGCAAGCTTGACTACAGGATAATCCACTATGATTCCCCTGACCCGCGAGGGATAGACGTTGCGCTCCTCTACCGCAGCTCCCGTCTCAGGCTTCTCTCCTCACGACCGATTCACATCCGTGTTCCTGGTGCGGCAGATGTTCCGGAGATGATTGGTGCTTCCCCTGGGGACTCTCGTTGGGAGGTGATGAAGACCAGGGACATTCTCCTCGCGACTTTTGAGGTCATGCGATCGTCTTGCCCCTCTCAAAGTGTTCCTGCCGGTTCCTTCGAAAGTATCACCGATACCATCGCCTTCCTCGTCAACCACCACCCCTCAAAGTACGGAGGCAGCACCCAGGGCAGGAGGATCGCAGCCTTGAATATTCTCAGATCTGTCACCGACTCCCTTCAGCGGGCCGGTGTCAGGCACATTGTCGCGATGGGCGACTTCAACGATACGCCGGACAACGATGCTTTCAGGATTCTGACAGATCCTCCAGGGATTCTGACAAGTCCTCCTGGTGGGTACGTTGCTTCTGCGGAAGGTCTTGTGAATCTGTCACTTCCGTTGGCTGCAAAGGGTGTTGGGACGATTCGTTTCGAGGGGAAGTGGGACCTGATCGACATGTTCTTCGTCTCTCGTGTGTGGAATGCTTCCTGGGTGGCTTCTGGTTGCAGGATGGAGGTGCTGGAGCCTCCCTTCCTGACTGTGAGGGACGCAAAGTTCAGTGGCGAGAAGCCTTTCCGAACCTATTCCGGCCCGCGATACATCGGTGGTGTCAGTGACCATCGCCCGATCTTGCTGATGCTGCCACTGCCAGCCTCCAGCTCCTTCGAAGGGCAGAAGTAACGGAAGTCCCTTCCTAGGTGGACTTGGCCTGCGGGGTGTGTTCTTCGCTTGGCAGCTGTGCTTGTGCTTACTTACTGACTGAGGTCCTCCGAGCTGGGTGCTTGCCAGGGGAAGCGCCTATCCATCGAGGTGGCTGGGCCGGCGGGGTGTACACTCAGCCCGACCACGTCGCGAAGCGCCTACTCACTGCGGTGGCTCGCTAAATCGGCACCTGCGGTGCCTCAGACACACGCTCGCTTTTCACCGCATTGGCTCTTGTTCGCTACGGCGTCGCTCCTATGCGGGCTGCGTGTACACCCCTCCGG
>JAGHSC010000046.1 GCA_018066065.1 Candidatus Cryptobacteroides faecihippi | reverse complement strand
GAGGCTACAGAACTTCCATCGACAGGATCGGGGACAGGCTTGATGCTGAATTCCGGAACAAGTTCATGGAACATGAGCACAGGATCGACTACGGAGTCACCGGAGGAGTCGGCTTTGCCCTCGTCTTAGCACCATTCGAGTTCCAGGTCAATGCCAATGTACGCTACTCCTGGGGTACCTTGTACGACTGCGACTATGCCAGCAAGTACTACTAACGCTTTGCCTATCCGCTTGACGTGATGGTCACCGGCGGTCTCTATTACCATCTTACCAGAAGAACAGGAAAGTCCAGGCCTCAGATCAAGCGCGAGGCTTATGACAGAGTCTACAATCCACAGAAATATGAAAACCCTGACAGCGAGGATAGGAAGTGACATCGTGATCGGAGGAGAGTCCCCGATCGTCGTCCAGACAATGTGCAACACCCACACTTCCGATGTGGAAGCAACTGTGGCTCAGTGTGAAAGGCTTGCAAAGGCCGGTGCTGAGATCATCCGCATCACCGTGCCGGGCCCGGCTGACGTCGAGCCGGTGAGGCAGATAAGGGACCGTCTCAGGGCTATGGGCATCAACACTCCCCTCGTTGCCGACATCCACTTCTCTTCGCAGACGGCCCTGATGGTCGCTCCGATCGTCGAGAAGGTCAGGATCAATCCAGGCAACTTCCACAGGGACCATGAAGAGGCACGCAGGCAGTTTGCCCTTCTTCTGGAAGTCTGCAAGGAAAACGGAACTGCTATCAGGGTCGGAGTGAACCACGGTTCCCTCGGCACCTACATCACCGACCTCTACGGCAACACCCCGCAGGCGATGGCACTTGCCGCCAAGGAATGGCTCGACATGTGCGTTGCAGCCGATTTCCTCAATGTCGTCGTCTCCCTCAAGTCCAGCAATACCATCGTCATGGTTGAAGCCTACCGTGAGCTCGTCAGGCTTATGGAGGAGGACGGCCATGTCTTCCCTCTCCATGTCGGAGTGACCGAAGCCGGCAACGGTGACAGCGGAAGGATAAAGTCCTGTGTGGGAATATCCACACTTCTGGCTGAAGGCATCGGAGACACCATCCGTGTCTCGCTGACAGAGGACCCGGAGGCAGAGATTCCCGTTGCAGGCTACCTTGCAGCACGCTATGGCCGCAGGATTGCTTCATCCATGACATCGATCTCAGTCCGCGACCGCAAGGCCTCTGCTGTCTACGCTGCTCCGTCCAGGGAGAGACTTATCCTCGACGTCGCATGTGATTTCGGGAAGAGACTTGTCGACAAGGACATAGATGAACTTGAGATCAGCGGTACCTACGCCGCCGAGGATGGGACTGAGGTTTCCATCGAGGGATCCGGATTCGGAGCCTACCTCGTCGATGAGGTAATGCAGGCATCCAGGCGTCGTTTCTACAAGCCTGAGTACATTGCATGTCCAGGATGCGGAAGGACCATGTACGACCTCCAGGCTGCATTTGAGGAAGTAAAGGCCAGGACATCCCATCTCAAGGACACCGTCATCGCTGTCATGGGATGCATCGTCAACGGACCCGGAGAGATGGCTGACGCCGACTGGGGCTACGTGGGAGAAGGCAACCACAAGGTTACCATCTATAAAGGAAAGGAACCTGTCCTGAGACACGTTCCTGACACAGAGGCAGTCGACAGACTGCTCGAACTGATCGAAGCTACTTCAGCTCGGCAATGATGGTCTCGCAGTTGCGGGTCAGCTCACCGACCTTAACCTTGACGTCGCAGTCGAGAGGAAGGAACATGTCGATCCTCGAACCGAACTTGATGATTCCGCACTGCTTGCCGCGCTCGGTCCTGAGACCTTCCTGGGAATAGCATACGATCCTTCTTGCGAATGTTCCGGCAATCTGCCTGAACAGAATCTCGCCATGCTCGTTGCGGATGACCGTGGATGAATGCTCGTTCTTCTCGGAAGCCTTTGGAAGGAATGCAAGAAGGTACTTTCCTGGATGGTACTTGTAGTAGGAAACCTCTCCGTCCATCGGCCAGAAATTGGCGTGTACATCGAAGAAGTTCATGTAGACGGACACCTGGATCCTCTCATCCTTGAAGTACTCCTTCTCGTACACTTTCTCGATGATGACTACCTTTCCGTCGGCTACGGAAGTGATTGTCCTTCCATCCCCTGCTGGAGTCGGCCTGTCGGTCACTCTGTGGAACCAGAACACGAAGAAGGCAAAGAGCAGCAGGATGACAATCGCCGGGATGGCAATGAACAGGTTGTGGACAAAGAACGCTACGGCTCCTAATATGAGAAATATCACTGCCCATGCGGTTGCAATGGTTCCGCGCGAGTCCTTGTCGATGGTGATCAGTTTCATCTGTTGTTCTTGGTTATGGTTGTTAAAGATAGTCAAAATAGTTGAAATTGCCTTACAGCAGGTCGAAGACCGCAAGATAGATCGCACCGAGAGGCATAGCCATGAGCGTACTGTCGAACCTGTCGAGCAGGCCACCGTGGCCAGGGATGATGTTTCCGGAATCCTTCACTCCGTAGACCCTCTTCCACTGGGACTCGTAGAGGTCACCGTAGACGCCTGCAACCGACATGATTGCAGCAAGGATCATCGAATGGGTCAGCGGAAATCTCAGAAGACCGATCCTGTAAAGGATGAAGGCGGCGAGCACCGATGTGAACACACCGCCGAAGAATCCGACCCAAGTCTTCTTCGGAGAGACTTCCGGGAAGAGTTTTGCCGGGAAGAACCTTCCGAGGGTGATACCGAATGCGAAGGCTCCCACGTCGCAGCACCAGATGATGATGAAGAAGCAGAGCAGGAGGTTCCCGCTGAAGTTCCCTGCCTTGTCGAACGCGATCAGGTTCGACAGAGCGAGAGGAATCGCGATGTACACCAGTCCGGTGTAGATGTTGGAGAACTTTCCGTACTCTTCCTTGTCCTTGACGTAGAGCGAGTTGATCATGATGATGAACAGAGGGACCATTGCGAGGCCCACAATCCTGATCGGGATGTGGTAGCAGGTCCTTGCGAACATGAGTCCGAACAGGATGATGCCCGCGATGATGGCCAGCACCTTGGAGAAGGTGTACATCCTGCCCATCGTGATGTTGTAGAACTCTCCGAGCATCACGGACATGATGAAGATGACAAGAGCCGCAAAGAGGAACTTGTTGAACAGGAGGCATGCAATCATCAGGATGACGAAGACAACGCCTGAGATCGATCTTACGACTACATTATTCATCTGTGGCTGGTGTTTCGGTTACTGTCTCGCCTTCAGGCTTGACTTTCGGGCCCAGGATCCTTTCAATGTCCTCGGCAAAGATGACTTCCTTGTCGAGAAGGAGCCTTGCCATCTGCTCGAATCCTTCCTGATGGTCGCGTATGAGCTTGGTGGTCCTGCCGTGTACATATTCAACGAGCTCCTTGACCTCCTGGTCCATGAGCTCGGCTGTCTTCTCGCTGTAAGGCTTCGTGAGGTCGTAACCCCTTGAGCCTGTGGAGTCATAGAAGGAAAGCTCACCCACCTTCTCGCTCATTCCGTAGTACTGGATCATCGCGTAGGCCATGCCTGTGAGCCTCTCGAGGTCGTTCAGTGCACCTGTTGCAGGCTCTCCGTTGACGATCTCCTCTGCGACTCGGCCGCCGATCAGAGAGCACATCTTGTCGATCATGCATGACTTGGAGACGATCTTCCTCTCGTCCGGGATGTACCAGGTCAGGCCGAGGGCATCGCCTCTAGGGATCAGGCTGACCTTGAAGACAGGGTCTGAATATGGAAGGAGCCAGCCGACGAGCGCATGTCCGGCCTCGTGGTATGCGATGGTCTTCTTCTCTGAAGGAGAGATGACGGATGCCTTGCGCTCGAGGCCACCTATGATCCTGTCGACAGCGTCCAGGAAATCCTGCTGAGTGATTTCCTTCCTGTCCTTCCTTGCTGCTGTGAGCGCAGCCTCGTTGCAGACATTTGCGATGTCCGCACCGGAGAATCCAGGAGTGTGCTGTGCCATGAAATCGACGTCGAAGTCGGAAGCGACCTTGAGCTTGCGGGTGTGGACATTGAAGATCTCCACCCTTTCCTTGAGCTCAGGAAGCTCGACGCGGATCTGCCTGTCGAAACGGCCGGCACGCATGAGCGCCTTGTCGAGGATGTCGGCCCTGTTGGTTGCCGCAAGGATGATGACACCGGAGTTGGTGTCGAATCCATCCACCTCGGTAAGGAGCTGGTTCAGAGTGTTTTCCCTCTCATCATTCGATGAGAATCCGGCATTCTTTCCCCTGGCGCGTCCCACTGCATCGATCTCGTCGATGAAGACGATGCACGGAGCCTTATCCTTGGCCTGTCGGAACAGATCCCTGACCCTGGATGCACCGACACCGGCGAACATCTCGACGAAATCGGATCCGGAGATCGAGAAGAACGGTACGTTTGCCTCTCCGGCCACAGCCTTTGCAAGCATTGTCTTACCGGTGCCTGGAGGGCCCACGAGGAGCGCACCCTTTGGAATCTTTCCGCCGAGGGCGGTGTACTTCTGAGGGTTCTTGAGGAAATCCACGATCTCCATCACCTCGTCCTTTGCGCCATAGAGGCCTGCAACATCCTTGAAGGTGACGTTGACCTTGTCCTTGTCAGCCAGCTTTCCAGTCGACTTCCCGACATTGAATATTCCCCCGCCGGGACCGTTTGCGCCGCCTGCATTCCTTCCTATCCCGCGGAACATCCACACCCACATGAGGATGATCATGAGCATCGGGAAGGCCCATTCGAGGATGTGTGACCACATCTTCTCATTGTTCTCGACGACGATCTTCACCTGGTCTGAAGGAGAGAGCTCAAGGTTCAGCGCAGCGAATTCCTTCTCTGCATCGAACTTGTCAGACACCAGGAAGATGAAATGCGGTGCGCTTGAAGGAACCTTTCCCCCGAACTTGTCTGCGTACTTTGCCAGCCTGTCCGGACGGACGGTCACTGCACCCTTGAAATCGTTTCTGACATAGGTGACTTCCTTGACATCCCCCTCGCGGAACATCTCCTGGACCTCAGCCCATTCGACCTTCTGAGGATTGGCTCCCGAGTTGTTCATCAGGAGCCAGCCGATGCCAAGGATGAGCAGGAAATAGATCCAGGACAGGTTGAACCTGAACCTGATCATCCTTTTCTGAGGCTCCTTGCCGTTGTTGTTGCTGTTATTCGGCATCTTCTTCTTTCTTGGTTGTCTTTCTCTTCGATGCAGGCCTGTCCTTGTAGACCTTCTGAGGGGCATCTGCCCAAAGCTCCTCGAGCCTGTAGAAGTCGCGGTACTCGGTCAGGAAGATGTGTGCAACGATGTCGCCGTAGTCGAGGATGATCCAGAAGTTGTTCTCCATACCCTGGGTACGGATCGGCTTCCTTCCCTCGAGGCGCATCTTTTCGATCACGTTGTCGGCGATTGCGTTCACGTTGGTCGTGGAATCACCGTTGCAGATCATGAAATGGTCGGTGATCGCAGTGCCGAGTGGCCTCAGGTCGATACCGACGACGTTCTGTGCTTTCCTGTCGAGCATCGCGTCTGCCATGACGCGAAGGTCGTGTGTAATCATATCGTGTACTTTTTTTATTTTTGCACTATTGAAGTAATTTACAAATATACAATTAATCTGCCAATGAACGAAACGTTGTCGCCACAATGGCTTGAAGAAGTTGATTCGACTAATAATGAGATGATTAGGCGCCGTGCGGAGCTTGACAATCTGTCAGTTGTGGCAGCAGTATGTCAGACGGCGGGCCGCGGGCAGAGAAACAATTCATGGCTCACACACGCAGGCGAGAACCTGACATTCTCGATGTTTGCCCGATTCTCGGATCCCCGGATGCCTCGCGTCAAGGCTACGGAGCAGTTCCGGATCAGCGTTGCAGCCACCCTGGCAGTGTCCGACTATCTTGCGTCGAAGGGCATCGCAAACGCCGTCAAATGGCCCAACGACATCTATGTGCGCGGCAGGAAGATCTGCGGGATGCTGATCGAGAACACCCTCGAGGGGCCGGACGTCTCGACCAGCATCATCGGCATCGGCATCAACGTCAACCAGAAGGACTTCCCTCCCCAGCTCGTCAACCCGACCTCGATGACCATCGTCACAGGGGATAGCTACGACCTCAAGGCGGAACTCGTCACTCTCTGCGGGATGCTCCGCGACAGGCTTCTTTCCATGGGACAGGAGCAGCACGGGGACTACATCTCGAGGCTCTTCCGCCTGGGCGTCTTCAATGAATATGTGGACTGCGCGGATGGTACCCGCTTCATGGCCCGCATCACAGGTGTCTCCCCTTCCGGAATGCTGCAGGTTGAAACGAAAGAAGGCAAACTCAAAGAGTTCGCCTTCAAAGAGATAAGCTTTGTTATCTAGATTTCTGCTCCTAGTCTCTCATTTCCTTGATTGCGAGAGCTGGGTCAGCTGCCTTGAAGACTGAGCTTCCGGCCACGAGCATCGTTGCACCAGCCTCTGCAAGGATCTTCGAATTTGCCTTGGAGACGCCACCGTCGACCTCGATGTCGCGCTGGATTCCAATCCTGTCCATCTCAGCCTTGAGCTGCTTGATCCTGTCGACAGACTCCTCGATGAACTTCTGTCCGCCGAAACCGGCGAAGACTGACATGATGAGGAAGAAGTCGACATCCTCGATGTAAGGGAAAAGCTTCTCCACAGGAACATCAGGGTCGATTGCAAGACCGGCCTTTGCTCCGCATGACTTCACGAGAGCGATGACCTCCCTGGGGTCCTTTCCCTCATCCTCGCAGGCCTCGAGATGGAAGCTTATGAGGTTTGCGCCGACCTTGGCGAAGCGCTCGATGTACTTCCAAGGGTTTACGATCATGAGATGCACATCCATTGGAATGGTCACGACCTTGGCCATTGCCTCGGCGAGAGGGAATCCGAATGAGATGTTAGGGACAAATGTTCCGTCCATCACATCGACGTGGAGGAGGTCAGCATTGTCGTTGACCATCCTGAGATCAGGCTCCAGATTGAGGAAGTTGCCTGAAAGGATTGAAGGGGCTATCTTTACCATATCCGTTATTGTTTTTGTTCGTTCAACTGAAGTTCGACACAACATCGACCAGGTGGTCGGTGAACTTCTCAAGTGATTCAAGCTCAAGTCTTTCACCTGGGGCATGCACGCCTCTGAGGGTCGGTCCGAAGGAAATCATGTCCAGTCCGCCGAACTTTTCCTCGAAGAGTCCGCACTCAAGACCGGCATGGATCGCCTTGACTTCCGGATCCTTTCCGAAAAGCTTCCTGTAGGATTCCACGCAGACCTTGAGGATCCTTGACTCGAGGTTAGGCTTCCAGCCTGGGTAGTCCGAGTGGTGCCTGACTTCGGCTCCGGCCTCTGCAAAGCACTTCGCAACCATCTCTGCGACAGCCTTCTTGCCTTCGCTGACCGAGCTGCGCTGCGAGGTCACGATGACAATCTCCCCATCTCCCGTCTTCACGGATGCGAGGTTGGTCGAAGTCTCGACAAGGTTAGGGATGTCCCTGCTCATCTCGATGACACCATGAGGGCATGCCGCCATGGACTTGATGACCTTGCCGGCTGTTGCTCCGTCGATGGCCATGCTGCAGGTCTCCCCTGCCTCCCCAGCCACGATCGTGACATCCGGGTCCGTGAGTGAATATTCAGAATGGATGGCGGCGGCGAAGCCTTCGAGCCTCATCGAGGTTGCAGAAGGGTCTGGGACTGCGATGAGTGCCGAACATTCGCGCGGGATGGCGTTCGGCTTGTTGCCTCCGTCGATGGAGATGAGCTGGAGGCCGTGGGTGGATTCTGAGGCGAGGAAGCCTGCCATCGTCTTGAGGGCATTCATCCTTCCCTTGTTGATCTCATCGCCGCTGTGGCCTCCGAGGCCGTTGCAGACGCAGACCTTCAGTACCTGATAGTCAGCCTTTAAAGGCTCCTTATCGAAAGTGAAGCTTATGGTTGTGTCAAGGCCTCCTGCACAGCCGATGAAGAGCTGTCCCTCGTCTTGCGAATCGAGGTTGATCATGGTCTTGCCTGTGAAGAATCCCTTCTTCATTCCAAAGGCTCCGTCCATTCCTGTCTCCTCCGATGTGGTGAAGACGCATTCGATCTTTCCCATCGGGATGTCGCTGTCGAGCAGTACGAGCATCGCAGCCACGCCTATTCCGTCATCGGCACCGAGGGTGGTTTCCCTGGCGACCATCCAGCCGTCCTCGATGACAAAGTCGATCGGGTCGGTGAGGAAGTTGTGGGTGGATGTGCCGGTCTTCTCGCAGACCATGTCCTGATG
>JAGHSC010000060.1 GCA_018066065.1 Candidatus Cryptobacteroides faecihippi | reverse complement strand
CTCGTGTACGGTTCCCTTGTCGACATTGTGGACCCTGACGACGAGTCTTCTGTCCTCAACCTTGCCTTCGATGACGGTCGGGAAATCGACATCGTCACCGAGTACAGGACCACCTCCGACAAGCTGGCCCCACTTGCGGCCTGCATCCGGGGCATTGTAACGGAACCTGTGCGTGTGTCCGGAGATCACCAGCTGGCAGCCAGCCTTCTCGAGGAGAGGGCTCCAGAGGTCATGGCAGGTACGCTGCCAGACAGCGAAGTCACGCTTGTACTTGCTTGGGTCGGTGTCATTCGGACGGACATCGCCAGGATTGTCGGTCGGATCGTCGGAGAAGATCGGGATGTGGCAGAAAGCCACAAGGAAAGGAGCCGAAGCAATCTCCTTGCGCTTCAGTGCATCCTTGAGCCAGACTGCCTGGGCCTCCCTGTAGGCTCCGCTGTTGAACAGGCCGCAGAACCTTGGATTCTCATCCAGCTTGTCCTCAGCAGTGTCGAGGCCGATCATTGCGACATCACCCATCCTGACAGCGAAGTTCCTTCCAAGATCCCAGTCGCGTGACGGACGCTCCTCAGGCTGGCGGTACATCCAGACTCTCTCGAGATGCCTGTTGGCAAGTCCACGTGAATCATGGTTGCCGCAGCAGAGCATGAACGGGATGCCGGAAGCGAAGCCGGTCTTCTCGATCGGAGGGTTCATGAACATGGTCTTCTGGGTCGCGACGTCCTCGCATGCACCGTAGATGTCACCGTTCCAGACGACACATGACGGATTGATTTCCAGGAGCTTGTCCACAACCGGAACAAGGGCCGGGAAGATGCCGTGGGTGTCATTGATCACGCAGAAGTGCGCATCTGCCTCAGGTCCCGCAGTGGTGAAGGAATAGGTCTTTGGATCCTTCTCGCTGCCTATGATGTGCATGCTGTGTCCATGCTGGTAGTCAATCCTGTCGGCGCCGATCCTGTAGTAGTACTTCGTTGCCGGCTTGAGGCCGGTGAGGCGTACCTGGATCACGTCGCTGTTCATGTCGGTGACACGGTAGCCGCCGCCCATGACCTTCACGGCATTGCTGAAGTCCTCAGTCTCGGAGTACTCCACGTAGCCATTGGCCAATGCACTGACACCGAACGAGATGCCCATGCTGGTGGCAGCATAGTTCTGAAGCATCGGAGGTGTGTCGATAAGCTTTCCTTCTACAGCCGCAGCGGCTCCGCCGGAGACAAGCTCTGCCGCCCCGGCCATCTCAGGCACTGCAGCCGCAGCTGCCAGCACCGCACTCTTCCTTATGAAATCTCTTCTGTCCATATTGTCTTATCAGTCCTTTTCAATGAATATCTCCCTGATCGAAGCTATGTCCTCAGGCTTGGCGCCCAGGTCGATGAGGTACTTCTCCAGATTGTCCCTGAGGGTGCCGCCGGGTACATATTCACCGATCCTGCGGGCAACGGGGTCGATCTGCTGGTGCATGATCCACACCGGAGTCGGGTCAAGCTTGCCAACCTGGGAGAAGAATGAAAGTTCGTAGTCGATGCAGGTGTCCTCCCAGCTGACGCCGCAGAGGGTCTCTATGATCCAGCAGGTCAGTCCTGTACGGTCCCTGCCGAGCGAGCAGTGGATGTAGGCCGGGTACGCCTCAGGGTCTGCAAGCGCGGAGATGAGGTTCACGACCGCATCCTTCCATTCGGGAAGGAACATCTGCGAGTAGACCGGGGTGCTGATGTTCACGTACCTGACGTCCGGACCAAGGGGCGATTCGACGATGCCGCCGGTCTCGGAGCTCTGCGAAGAGCTTCCGCTGCGCAGGTCGAAGTCGGTGACGATCCCGAGTCCGTCACGGCAGTAGAGGATGCCTTCCGGAGTGATCAGAGTGCTGTCCGAAGTGTTCATCCTGCCTCCACGGTAGAGGACGCCGCGGCGGATGTGTCCCCCGTCGCATGGATAGCCTCCGATGTCCCTGGTGTTGTCGACGCCTTCGATGCTGACCAGGAACGGCGTGTCCTCGACATGGAAGCGCATCTTCCTGGAGAACTTCAGTCGGCCGCTCTTCCCGACGGCACCGACCCACCATGAAT
>JAGHSC010000026.1 GCA_018066065.1 Candidatus Cryptobacteroides faecihippi | reverse complement strand
AGAGGCTGAAAGATTGGCGGAACGGATGCGCGCGACATCCTCTTCGGTCTTCGGGATGTCCCTTGCGGCATTGCCTTCCATCGCTTCAGCCCTGACAAAGCTTCTCTTGAGATGAAGTCCGAAGTGGTACTCCAGCTGCTTGATGTAGCGGCTTTCCTCGCCGTTCTTCAGGCCTTCCGTCCTGGAATCATAGACGAGCGTCACCTTTTCTGCCCTCTGGATCAGACGGTAGAAGTAGTAGGCCCACACCGCATCCTGATACTCATAGGTCGGAAGGGAGAAACCCTTCCTGAGTTCGGGTGGGATGAATGATGAGCTGACACTGCGGCGTGGAAACATGCCCTCATTGCATGAAAGGATGACGAGGTTGCGGAAATCCAGTGCACGGGTCTCGAGAGGTCCCATGATCTGGAGTCCCTTCAGAGGCTCTCCGTTGAACGGCACGGCCACAGGACCGAGCAACTGGTCCAGAAGCTTGAAATAGGTTGAAGGAAGTATCGCCAGATTCTTGGACTGAAGGCTGGTGATGGCATTGTAGGCTGCCTTTGCGAACTCGAGCTCCATCGCAAGCTGGGTGTCCTTGGCCATCAGTGGTGCAAGTCCCTTGATGAGAGTCTTCTGATAAGTGGCAAGTTCCTGTATCTGTGATGATTCCGTGGATTTAGGATCTTTCAGGACAGGGATGAAGAGCATGTCCATCAACGCAGAGCCGCGAAGTTCATCCTCAGGAATGTAGTATTTCTTTCCCTTACGGACCGCGTTGACGGTCTCCCTGGCTTCAGCATCCTCAGCCACGAGCCTGCTGAATATGCTGGAAGAGAACAGCGACCACACCTGGCTGTGGTAGAAGAACCACTTCCCATCCTTGCAGCGGGTGTGCATCTGCATTGCGGAGACCAGATTCATGAAATCGAAGAATGCGCTGTCCATCATCGGGAATCCCATGGTGACATTGATGTCCTTGATGTGTTCAGGGATAGAATTGAGGACAGGGATGAGAAGGGTTTCGTCAGGAATCACGACAGCGTGGTCGGAGTCCTTCAGCAATGCAGGCAGAAGCTTGGCCTGTCCCACCGAGGATGGGACGCTGATGACTTCGACCTCAGGCTCCTGCAGTCCGTCCGGGTCAAGCTTGAACGGTGGCCGGAACTCGGAGACATTGCGTTCCATGAAGAAGGAACTCTTGTTGTCAGGATCCTTCACGAACCGGCTGGAATAGTCCCAGCAGAACTCTGCGATGCCGGCGTCACGCATCTTCCTCATGACCGTCTTCTCGCACTCATTCAAGGCATTGAGCCCTACAAAGACGAATCTGTCCACATCCGGGAATGAATCCGCAAGGACATCGACCACAGCCTCTTCCCTCACCCTCTCGGCGAGGCCGCGGTAAATCATGCCCTCATAGGCGACGCCCTCCGAAGCAAGCCGTTCCCTGAAGGAACAGTAGAGCGGATAGAGGATATTCCAGACCTGCAGGAACTTTTCCTTGACATTCGGGGAATCAGGATCAAGACGCACCGTCAGCTTCCCCTCATGGCGGAAATGGCTCAGGAAGCTGTCGATGGCTTCCCTCTGGGCGGGAGTGAGGTAGGAGTACGTGTCCTGGATGTCCTTGAAGTCGGCAACATTGGTGAAAAGTCCGCGCGCATCGACAAGATACTTGTCGACATCGTCGAAATCGCCGAGGATGACATCTCCCCAGAAGACGAACTCGTCCAGCGGCTCCGGGCTCTTGAACAGAGCCTTGTAGCACTCATGGAGCTTCAGCAGGAGATCCACCCTGTCGGCAGACCTGCTTCCGCTGACGCGGACGAAGAAATCATTGATCGTGATGGTCCCTGGAGCGACCACGGGCGTACCTGACTGCTTCACGGCTTCCCCAAGATACTTCATGAAGAAGACCTTGCTCCTTCGGTTAGGGAATATGAAGCAGGAGCGGGAGATGCTTCCCTCCCGCGACATATAGTGGAATGCGACTTGCCTGAGAAATGGTTCCATGTCTGATAAACTTCAGGAAGATAGCAAAAAAAGAATTCACAGCCAAGGAAAATTTTTCACTAATTTTGAATTATTCTATTTTGTAAATGAAATAAATTGACTATCTTCGCAGTGGAATAACAATTAAAGAAACAATATCATGGCAAAGAAATTCAGATGTTCAGTGTGCGGTTATGTACACGAGGGAGACAGCGCACCGGAGAGGTGCCCACAGTGCAAGGTTCCTGCAAGCAAGTTCGTAGAGGTCGTCGAGACCGAGGATGGTCCGGCATGGGCATGCGAGCATCGCATCGGAGACGGAAAGGTCGACAATGAGGAAATCATGCAGGGTCTGCGCGACAACTTCAACGGAGAGTGCTCAGAGGTCGGAATGTATCTCGCAATGAGCCGCCAGGCTGAGAGAGAGGGCTACCCTGAGATCGCAGATGCATTCAAGAGGTATGCATTCGAGGAGGCTGAGCATGCTGCAAAGTTCGCAGAGCTTCTTGGAGAGCTTGTATGGGACACCAAGACCAATCTCGAGAAGAGAATCGCAGCCGAGGCCGGTGCATGCGAGGGCAAGCTTGACATCGCAGTGAAGGCAAAGGCACTCAACTACGATGCAATCCACGACACAGTCCACGAGATGGCAAAGGACGAGGCTCGCCACGGTGCAGGCTTCAAGGGCCTTTACAACCGCTTCTTCAAGAAATAAGGATCGCTACAGATCCACGTCCGAAAGGCCGAATCTTTCAATGATGTCATCGGGGATTTCCTCGATGACATTATTGTAATCCAGCTGGTCCCAGGCATCCTCCATCGACCTTCTGTCCTTCTTGGTCGGACGGCCGGTCCCGCGGTCTCTCTTGAGGAAGAATGTCTCGACAGGACTCTTCAGCTTGTCGAGCTCGGACTGAGGAGTAAGATTCTCAGCCAAGTCGGGCACAATCTTGGCCCCTACCCTCTTGTCCACAAGCGCCTTGACGCGGTAAGTGTAGACCACGGCTCCCTTGCGGACCTCGATGGTCTCTCCGACCTTGACGTCTCGCGAAGGCTTCACATTGGAACCGGCAACCTTGACCTTGCCACCCTTGCAGGCTTCAGTAGCTTCAGTACGGGTCTTGAAGACCCTGATCGCCCACAGGTACTTGTCTATCCTTTCTGCTGCTGCCATCACGACCAGGTCTTTACATGAGGGTCTTCCTCATCGTCAGTTTCAACAGGAACTTCCTCATCCTGAACATCCTGATGCTCCACGAGCGATTCAAGCAGGACGGTGCCATCCGAGGTCGGGACAAGGAAGAATGTGTCCACCTCGGCAGGCACAAGAAGTGACTGGCCAGCCTTGAGTGGATATTCACGGAGAGAGCCGTTTTCCTCTTCCTGAGGCACCTGGATGGATGCGCCACCCTTGGCACAGGTGTAGAGGGTGAACGAGCCCGGCTGCTCGGAGGAAATCTGGAGCGGTGCGGAAAGCTTCAGCTCCGTCACCTTGAACTGAGGGATCTCGGCAAGGACAGAGCCCCTGACAGGGACAGGTTCCGCACTTGAATATTCAATCAGGTCGAGCGCTTCCTCAAGAAGGAGTTCTTCCCCTTCGGAGAGGCCGTCGCCCCAGTCATGGATGCTGAAGGTGAGCTCGGAGCATTCGCTGATCTCGACGATCTTGAGCCCCTGCCCGGCGGAAAAGACTGTTCCCGGCTTGATGAGGAAAGCGTCGCCGGCATGAGGATGGACGGCATTGAGCACTTCCTCGATGGTTCCCGAGGCGCATCTCGAGTAGAGTTCACCGGCATCCATGTCCTTTGAGAAGCCGAGGTAGATCAGGGCATCCCTGTCCGCCTCGAGGACATACCACAGGGCAGTCTTCCCAAGCGAGTCATAACGTTCAAAGGCGGCATCGTCAGGTGCATTGACCATCAGAGGCTGCCTGCCGCGGACATCCAGCGTCTTGACCATCAGAGGAAACTGAAGGCCGTAGACTTCGAAGACATCGTCTCCGACAAGGCGTTCAAGATAGGTCTCGATGGCCTCAGTCAGCGTGCTGCCGCCCAGCCATCCTTCCTGGATCATAGATTCCTTGATTCCGAGGTCCGCGACCTTGTAGCTCACGCGTCCCCATTTCTTCTCGATGCCTTCCTCGATGAATCTCAGAGGGTAGAGTTTCCTGCTTTCTTCCGACATGGTTGATCTGATTGGTTTGAACTTCCAAAGATAACAAAGAAAGCCGACTCCTGGAGCCGGCTTCATGCATTCTTGATGATTTTCGATTAGAAAGTGAACTTCAGCATGAGCTGGAGACGAGTGTTGACGACGGACTTGAGGTCGCCAGCAACGCTTCCATCCTTCTGGACTTCGCCGTACTTGACACCGGTGAGCTCACATTCACCACCCACGGTGAACTTTCCGATGTTCCTGAAGATGTTAGGAGTGATTCTCCATGCGCTGTCCACATTATTACGGCTGTTGCCACAGAACCAATACTTACCGGTAATGTCCTTGCCTACACCAAAATTCTTGATGTAGCCTGCAAAGAGAACGCCCTGCCACTTCTTACCGTAGGAGAGGCTGACCCAGGTAGAAGAGCTGGTAGAAGGGGTGAACTCGAAGTCAGCTGCGCTTGAGCCTCCTGTGACGGCATAGCCTCCGGTAAGATTGAGATGGGAACCATCCTGTCCGTAAGTCGTCTTGGCCTTTGCAACGAAACTACCCTTCTTATACTGCCCATAGAGATAGACCAGGCTGCTGTTCACACTGTTTCCACCATTGTACGGAGTAACCGAGAGGAAGTCGTAACCGGCACGGAAGAGAGACGAAGCTGTCTTGTAATTGAGTGCGAGGTAGACTTCAGGGATGCCATGGTACTTCATGTAGTTGGCCGAAGCGCCATCCGGTCCACATGTCCTGTACTGCATCTGCCAGATCGCAGCAGCTGTGAGGGAGAGATTGGATGTGATAGGCGAATCCCACTGAACAAGTGGAGTGCGGGAGAATGGGCCGAACGGTGCACCTGCGTTGAGTGAAAGGATGTCAGGCATGTCGGCAGCCATAGGATGCCACGCCTGTCCAGCCTTGAGGCTTCCGATTGTGTTGCCCTCGTCATTGGCCCACGTGAGATTCAGGAAAGCCTGGCGGAGACGGAGCACGGCGGTACCGTTGACACCGGTAAGGCCGTTGTAGAAGTCAGCCTCGATCCTTGAAGAGGCGGTCATGTTGCCATACTTGTAGCCGTCAGCAGTCACCCAAAGTCGGGATGTAAGGGCGGAATAGTGATAGGTCGTAGTGTTCTCTCCCTGTTCCTCGAGAGGAATGTAGGAGAACAGTTCAGCCGTACCCGAGATCATTTCCTTGGTGTCGATGTGAGCAAAGTTTCGAATGAAACCTCCAACCTTGACCGTTGCAGGGGTTTCCTGAGCCGAAAGTGCAGTCCCTGAGAGAAGCAGGGCGGCTGCAAGATAGGATATCTTCATATTGTAAAAGCGTTTACATTTCATTTTGGAGACGCAAATTTATAAACTATTTGCGCAATACGCAAGTCTGAAGACAAAAAGAAAGCTGCCGGCTGGACCGGCAGCTTTCGTATCATAAAATGAAGCAGATCTTAGAATCCGACGAAGATAAGAACACCATAACCGAGGATGAGACCCACGATACCCATGATGATACCCATCTTTGCCATATCCTTTGTCTCGACAAGACCGGTAGATGAAGCGATTGCATTCGGAGGTGTTGAGATAGGAAGGATCATCGCTACGGATGTAGAGATGGCAAGGCCGATGAGGAGGGCAGCTGAACCTCCGAAAGCGGAAAGGTCGACTGCTGCAGCCACAGTGGCAAGGATAGGAAGGAGAAGGTTCGCAGCGGATGTGTGCGAGAGGAAGTTCGCGATGGCGTAGCCGACGATTCCGGAGACAAGGATGACGACGAGAGCCGGCATCGTGCTGAACGGAATTGTGTCGACAAGGACCTTGGCGAGACCTGTCTTCATGAGTGCGGTACCGAGGGCAAGACC
Organism: Candidatus Cryptobacteroides faecihippi; assembly: GCA_018066065.1. Classification (GTDB taxonomy): domain Bacteria; phylum Bacteroidota; class Bacteroidia; order Bacteroidales; family UBA932; genus Cryptobacteroides; species Cryptobacteroides faecihippi. Next base: position 6,629 of record JAGHSC010000026.1, on the reverse strand, counting down.
ACCGGCAACCATCCAGAGCACATCCCAGTTGATCTCGGCGAAATCCTTCTTCTCGAAGACGCCGGTTGCAACGAAGATTGCGAATGGAATGAGAGCGACCTCATTGGAATTGAGGTTGGTGATTTTCTCAGGGATGAGCCAGAGGGCGATGGTGATGATGAAGGTAGCAGCGACAACCCAGAACTTGTAGTCCTTCTTCTTGTCGGAGTTGATCTCGAGTTTGATCTCCTTTGCCTTGAATGGGAAGAAGAGGAGAAGGAAGATCCAAGCAATGAGGAGCATGACGAGCACATAAGGGACCATGCGTACACACCACTCACCGAAGCCGACCTCGATGCCGAGGTTCTCCTTGAGGTAACCGAGAGCGATCACGTTAGGAGGGGTTCCGATAGGGGTTCCGATACCACCGATGTTCGCACCGATAGGAATTGCGAGAGCGAGACCGATCTTTCCCTTTCCGTCAGCAGGAAGGCTCTTGAGCACAGGAGCAAGGAACGCAAGCATCATGGCAGCGGTTGCAGTGTTGCTCATGAACATTGAGAAGATGGCGACAACGAGGAGAATACCGAGGAGGACGGTCTTTGGATTAGTTCCGAAAGGCTTGAGAAGGACCTTCGCAAGAACGACATCGAGACCCACCTTGGTAGCAGCGATCGCGAGGACGAAACCACCCATGAAGAGCATGATGGTAGGGCTGGCGAACTGAGCCATGAAATCCTTGTAGCTCACAAGGGTTCCTACGTTGTCACCTCCGGTAAGGAAGGAGAATGCACCGTTGGAGACGGTGAAGATCAGAAGCACCATCGTGATGATGGAAGTGGCCCATGCAGGAACAATCTCGATGATCCACATGAAAGCCGCAAACACGAAGAGTGCGATTGTCCTCTGCTGCACGAGAGTGAGGCCATCGATATGGAGCCACTCCGTAGGCATGAAGAACAGGAAGAGAGTCAAGAGAAGAAGCAGGGGCAGGAGCACATGCTTCTTGACGCTGAATACTGTGTTAGACATTCTACTATACTGTTTTAACAAATTATTATCGATAAATCCGATTCCGGCATTCGAATCTTGCAAAGGTAATCAATAATACTGAAAAAAAGGAGCACTCCGGCCTGGCGGAATGCTCCTTTTGAATGAATATTCAAAAAAGGATCAGATGACTCCCTGCTCAAGCATCGCGGTGGCCACCTTCATGAAGCCTGCGATGTTGGCACCTTTGACATAATCGACGGTTCCGTCAGGGCGCGTTCCGAACTTGACGCACTGCTCGTGGATGCTCTGCATGATCCAGTGGAGCTTGTCGTCCACTTCCTGTGCGGACCAGCTGATGTGGCCTGCATTCTGGGTCATCTCGAGGCCAGAGGTCGCAACGCCGCCTGCATTGACAGCCTTTCCAGGTGCAAAGATCACCCCATTCTCCTGGAAGAAGTGGATTGCGCCAGGCTGACATCCCATGTTGGACACCTCGCAGCAGCACCAGCAGCCGTTTGCTTTCAGCTCCTTTGCATCCTCCTCGCTGAGCTCATTCTGGAAGGCACAAGGCAAGGCGATGTCACATGGAATGCTCCAGGACTTCTTGCCCGCGGTGAACTGTACCTGCCCAGGGAACTTCGTGGCAAGATCCTCTACCCTGTCCCTGTTGGAAGCTCTCATCTCGAGCATGTAATCATTCATTTCAGGAGTGAGGCCGTCAGGGATGCTGCAGACACCGTCCGGGCCGGAGATTGCAACGACCTTCGCGCCAAGCTGATGAGCCTTCTTCGCAGCGCCCCATGCAACATTGCCGAAACCGGAAAGGGCAAGCCTCAAGCCTGCGATGTCCTTCCCTGCCTTGTGAAGGACATGCTGAGTAAAGTACAGGGCACCGTAGCCGGTAGCCTCAGGACGGAGGATGGAACCTCCCCAGGTCTCTCCCTTTCCAGTCAGGACACCGGTGTGGTACTCACGTGCAAGCTTCTGATACATTCCATTGAGGAATCCGATCTCACGTCCGCCGACACCGACATCACCGGCCGGGATGTCCTGGTCGGGACCGATGCAGCGCCAGAGCTCGAGCATGAATGCCTGGCAGAATCTCATGATCTCGGCATTTGACTTTCCCTTTGGACTGAAATCGGAACCTCCCTTTGCACCGCCCATCGGAAGAGTCGTGAGAGCATTCTTGAAAGTCTGCTCGAAACCAAGGAACTTGAGCATGGATGGTGTCACAGCGCTGTGGAAGCGGAGTCCACCCTTGTAAGGACCGATCGCGCTGTTGAACTGGACGCGGTAGCCGGTGTTGGTCTGGACATCGCCGTTGTCGTCAACCCATGTGACACGGAACGTAAAGATCCTGTCAGGCTCGACGATTCTCTCGACAATCCTTGCCTGCTCGAATTCCGGATGCTGATTATAAACCTCCTCGATGGACTCGAGGACTTCCTGCACTGCCTGGAGATACTCAGTCTCCGTTGGGTACTTGGCCTGCAGGCGGGCCATAATCTTTGATGTCTTCATATCGTGTTGATACTCTATTTCACTTCCCATGTCGACCCACTGCGGAGAAGATCATCCATGCAATGGATCCTGGAGTTTCTCATCACATCCTTCACCTGCTCGCGGACGCCGTCATCATACGTAATGTCTTTCACATCACGGATGACACCGAGAGCGACAGGAAGGTCATCCTTCATGTCAGCCAAAGCCATGTGAAGTCCGATGAAGTCGCTGTGGGCATCATGGATGAGAATGTCATCCTCGGTCACGCCATTCTCGCCGATGGTCACGGAACGGATCTGCCTTCCATCGAAGGTAAGGCCCTTGTCGCGGTTCTTTCCGTAGATCATCCTCTCACCATGGTGAAGGACGATCGTGCGGTCCGCACGGACTGCAGGATCAGAGATGGCCTTGTGGGTACCATCATTGAATATCACGCAGTTCGTGAGCATCTCCATCACGGAGCAGCCGTCATGGAGTGCAGCCTGGGTCATGATCTCCTCATTCAGCTTCAGCTCGGAATCGAGACTGCGCGCGAAGAAGGTTCCCTTAGCGCCAAGGACCACGCTGCCGGGGTTGAATGGATGCTCAATGGTTCCGTAAGGAGAAGTCTTGGTGATTGCGCCAAGCTTGGATGTCGGCGAGTACTGTCCCTTCGTCAAGCCATAGATCTGGTTATTGAAAAGGATGATGTTGATGTCGATGTTCCTTCTGATTGCATGGATGAAATGGTTTCCTCCAATTGCAAGGGCATCACCGTCACCGCAGGCCTGCCACACGGTAAGCGTAGGGTTGGCGACCTTGATTCCAGTGGATATTGCCGTTGCGCGGCCATGGATCGAATGGAATCCGTAGGTGTCCATGTAGTAAGGCAGACGTGATGAGCATCCGATTCCGGACACGACCACATATCTTTCCTTCTCATAGTTGAGAGCCTGGCTCACCTTTGGGAGAGCCCTCTGAAGAGCTGCGAGGACCGCGTGGTCACCACAACCAGGGCACCAGCGTACTTCCTGGTCGCTCTTGAAATCCTTGAATGTAAGATTTGCCATGATTTTACAACTCCTTGCTTATTGCGTCGACCAACTCCTGGACGAGGAACGGCTGACCCTGAACCTTGTTGAACTGCTTGAAATCGATGCCAGGGAATATCCCCCTGAGATAGTTGACGAACATTCCGCTGTTGAGCTCGCAGACAATGACCTTCTCGAATGAAGAGAGGACAGCCTCTGTGTTCTTCGGAAGCGGCTTGATGTAGTCGAAATGAGCAAAGGAAACTTCCTTTCCATCTTCCTTAAGGACATTGTATGCAGAGAAGAGATGGCCATAGGTCCCACCCCATCCGACGATGAGCACCTTGCCAGAAGCAGCGCCTTCAACCTTGAGCTCAGGGATGAAGTCTGCGATCTTCTGGACCTTGGCTTCGCGCTCCGCAACCATGAGGGCATGGTTCTCGGGATCGGTGGAAAGGACTCCGTCATGATTCTTCTCGAGACCTCCGACGCGATGCTCATAGCCCTTCATTCCAGGTACCGCCCACTTGCGGACAAGAGTCTCCGGATCCCTTTCGAATGGCTTGAACCTGTCGGAATCGTGGAAGACCCCAGTCGCGAACGGAGGCTTGATCTCAGGATAGTCCGACATGCTTGGGATGAGCCATGGTTCGGATCCATTGCCAAGGAAGCCCTCGGAGAGAAGGAGGACAGGAGTCATGTGCTCCAATGCGATCTTTGAAGCATAGAATGCAGCATCGAAGCAGTTGGCAGGAGAATGGGATGCCATCACGACCATAGGGCACTCTCCATTCCTTCCGTAGAGGGCCTGGAAAAGATCGGTCTGTTCGGTCTTGGTCGGGAGACCGGTCGAAGGGCCGCCTCTCTGCACGTCGACGACGACAAGAGGGAGTTCGGCCATGACAGCCAGACCCATAGCCTCGCTCTTGAGTGAAAGGCCAGGGCCGGAAGTGGTGGTCACTGCAAGATTGCCGGCGAATGAAGCACCGATGGCGGTGCAGATTCCGGCAATCTCATCCTCAGCCTGGAGTGTCTTGGCGCCAAGGCTCTTGTGTATGGCAAGTTCCTCAAGGATGGCTGTGGCAGGAGTAATTGGATAGGAGCCACAGAACAGAGGAAGATGAGACTTCTCAGAGGCAGCCAGGAGTCCCCATGCCGTAGCCTGGTTTCCGGTCATGTTCCTGTAAAGGCCCTTCTTGAGCTTTGCAGGAGCCACCGTGTAGGTGTTTGGAATGGCCTGGATGTTGGCGGCGTAGTTGAATCCGTCATTGAGCACCTTCTTGTTCGGGGCAATCATCTCAGGATGCTTCTTTGAGAACTTCTTCTCAAGATACTTGTAGATGTACTCGAGCGGACGGCTGTAGATGTAGCATGCCATTCCAAGGGTGAACATGTTCTTGCACTTGGCGATGGACTTGGCATCGAGGCCACTGTCCTTCAGACTTTCCTTGGTCAGTGTGGTGATCTGGGCGATGATCAGGGCTCTGTCCTCGACATGGAGTTCCTCGAACGGATTGGCTGTCTTGAAGCCAGCCTTCTTCATGCCTGCATCATCGAATGCATCCTCATCGACAAGGATCATTGCCGTAGGCTTGCACCACTTGGCATTTGCCTTCAAGGCTGCCGGGTTCATTGCCACGAGAAGGTCACAGAAATCTCCAGGAGTGTTGATGTCCTGGCTGCCGATGTGTACCTGGAATCCTGAGACTCCGGAAACGGTGCCATGAGGTGCCCTGATCTCGGCCGGATAGTCCGGGAACGTCGACAGCTCATTTCCATAGATGGCGGACATGTCTGCGAACAGGCTTCCGGTCAGCTGCATGCCATCTCCGGAATCTCCCGCAAAGCGGATCACGACATCCTTGGCGTCTATTATCTTATGCTTCATATCAGTATTGTATGTTATACTTCACTGTTGTAAAAAAAGGACTGCAAAGTAAGCAATATAAAACGTAGCAAGCAAGGAAAAGAAAGCAAATGGAGGGGAATTGATGAAAAAATAAAAGGAGCTGGCTATCGCCCGCTCCTCAATCGTTAAAGTGATGTCGCTGTCAATCAGATTATTCAGCAGCCTGAAGCTCCTTCTGGAGAGTCTCGAGGGTTCTGCCTTCTGCGATGCCCATTGCCTTTCTTGCCTCAGGAGTGATGTCCTTTACCTGAGCCTTGTCGACAAAGAGGAACTGCGAGTTGTCAAAGACAAAGGCAAAGCCGTTGTCCTTGGCAATCTTCTCGATTGTCTCCTGAGCCTTCTTGTAGATAGGGTCCATGAGTTCCTGCTGCTTCTGCTGAAGCTCGACCTGGATTGACTGCTGGAATTCCTGGATCCTGGCGCTGATGTCATTGAGCTCCTTCTCCTTGCTCTCCCTGATTGCAGGGGTCCAGCTTGCGGACTTCTGCTGGTACTCGGTGTACTTTGCCTGCCCCTCTTCCTGCATGCTCATGATAGTCTCCTGAGCGGTCTTGGAAGCAGCCTGCATCTGTGTCCTTGCGGCATCAGCCTCAGGAGCAAGCATTACAAGCTCGTTGAAATCAACGACTGCGAACTTTGCCTGTGCGGAAGCAGAGAGTGAGAGAATCGCCATTGCAGCGAAAACCAAAATCTTTTTCATATTCAATTGAATTTTATCAGTTATTATCAAATCTAATGCTAGAACTGTTGTCCGATCACGAAATGTATCTGACTTCGTTCGTTCTTTGAAGGATTATCGAATCCGTAACCCCAGTCAAGGCCGAGGAGACCGATCATAGGCAGGAAGACTCTCACGCCGACACCGGCTGATCGCTTGATCCTGAATGGATTGAAGTTTCTGATGTCAGACCAGCAGTTACCTCCTTCAAGGAAGGCAAGTGCAAAGATCGTGGACTGAGGCTGGAGAATGACAGGATAACGGAGTTCGAAGGTGAACTTGTCGTAGACGTTACCGGCATAGTAGCCATTGGTGTTGTAAGGTGTCGCCTGCCAAGGGGTGAGTGAATAGTCGTCGTAGCCTCGGAGAGCGATGATGTCGGAACCGTAGGTATCGTAGCCGGACATACCGTCACCACCGACCCTGAAACCTTCGAATGGAGAGTAGCCCCATCTTCTGTTGTAGTAGCCAAGGTAGCCGAACTGAGCCTTGGTCATGACGACCAGGTCGCCGA
>JAGHSC010000151.1 GCA_018066065.1 Candidatus Cryptobacteroides faecihippi | reverse complement strand
GTCCACGTAGAGGTTGGCCCTGAAGTCGTTCTCCGTGAAGTCACCGATCACTCTCTTCTCGGAGGCGGAGGTGATTTCCCTGTCTCCGTCCATCAGCCTGAACCTGACCTCGCACTCTTTCTTGACTCTGTTGTTCGGCTGTGTGGCCTGGGTCGTGTTGTCATCGTTCCTTGTCCAGACATAGAGTGATGTGTTGTCAGTCCATGCGAACCTGGTCTCCGGGTAGGCATGCGCAATGACCCTGCAGTCGATCCCGAGGGCAGCCGTCTGAGCATCAGCCCTGAGCGTCCTGGCGAAGGTCGCATCGTGGACGAAGTGTATCTGATTGTCGATCAGGAGGTTCACGTCACGGTAGATGCCGGAACCGGAGTACCATCTTGAGCCAGGTTGGAGGGAATTGTCGACCTTCACTGCGATGACGTTTTCGCTTCCGTCAAGCTTCACGAATGGAGTGATGTCGTACTCGAAGGAGTTGTAGCCGTTTGGGTACCTGCCCACCATGTGCCCGTTGACCCAGGTCTCGCTGTCCATGTAGACAGCATCGAAACGCAGGGTCACGCGCTTTCCTGAATATTCGCGTGCGAGGGTGAAATGCTTTCTGTACCAGGCGGTTCCGCACGGCATGAAGCCTCCCTGAGGACCGCTTGGGTTTGATTTGTCGTACTTGCCTTCGATGCTCCAGTCATGCGGCACGTCAAGTGTCCTCCATGTTGCATCGTTGAATGACGGGGATGAGCAATCCCTGACGACCCCTTTCTCACAAAGCTGGAACTTCCAGCCCTTGTTGATGTTGACAACCTCTGCCGCCCTGGCTCCGAACGCGGCGGACACGGCAAGACAGAAGAAGGCAAGTGCCCTTTTTATTCTAAAGTCCATTCAGCACCGTCCTTTCCGTCCTTGACAGAGATTCCGAGGGCCTTGAGCGTGTCGCGGATCTTGTCCGAGGTCGCCCAGTCCTTGGCAGCCTTTGCCTTTGCCCTTTCCTCGAGGACCATTGCCATCAGGCCTCCGATCACATCCTTGCCCTTTCCGGACTCGGCTGCGTTCTCGTCCTTGAGGCCGAAGACACCGAAGACGATGTCATCGAACAGCTGGATGAGAGTGTCCCAGTCGCCCTTGGAAAGATCAAGCTTCTTCTCCTTGGCTGTGTTGATGATCCTCACGGCGTCGAAGATGAGAGAGAGGGCGATAGGCGTGTTCATGTCGTCGCAGAGGGAGTCGTAGACTCCTTCCCAGATCTTCTTGACATCGGCATTCGTTGCAGGGCAGGACTCAGGAGCGGTTGAACCGGAGAACTCACCGTAGGCAAGCTGCGGAGCCTTGTGGCCGGTCATGGCGTAAAGGTCCCTGGCGGCCTGGAGAACTCTCTTGAGGCCCTTCTCGGCTGCCTGCAGTGCCTCGTTCGAGAAGTCGAGCGTGCCGCGGTAGTGAGCCTGGAGGATGAAGAAGCGGATCGTCATCGGTGAGTAGGCCTGCTCAAGCTTCGGATGGTTTCCGGAGAAGAGCTCAGGCAGGGTGATGAAGTTGCCGAGTGACTTGCCCATCTTCTGGCCGTTGATGGTGATCATGTTGTTGTGCACCCAGTAGTGGACGCCCTGTGTGCCGCGTGAGGCGACATTCTGGGCAATCTCGCACTCGTGGTGAGGGAACATGAGGTCCATTCCGCCACCGTGGATGTCGAACTCATGGCCGAGGTACTTCTCTCCCATGCATGAGCACTCGAGGTGCCATCCAGGGAAGCCTTCTCCCCATGGAGACCTCCATCTCATGATGTGCTGAGGCTCAGCCTTCTTCCAGATGGCGAAGTCGAACGGGGCTCTCTTGTCATCCTGGCCGTCAAGGGCCCTGGTGCCTTCGAGAGTGTCGTCGAGGGTTCGTCCGGAGAGGATGCCGTACTTGTGGTCGGCGTTGTATTTCTGTACGTCGAAGTAGACGCTTCCGTTGCTTTCGTAGGCGTAGCCTGATTCGAGGATCTTCTTCACAGCCTCGATCTGCTCGAGGATGTGGCCCGATGCCCTTGGCTCGATCGAAGGAGGAGCGACGTTGAGCATGCGCATTGCCTCATGGTAGCGGAGGGTGTAGGTCTGGACGACCTCCATCGGCTCCAGCTGCTCGAGGCGTGCCTTCTTTGCAATCTTGTCCTCGCCTTCGTCGGCGTCGTGCTCGAGGTGGCCTACGTCCGTGATGTTCCTGACGTAGCGCACCTTGTAGCCAAGGTGCTTGAGAAGCTTGAAGAGCACATCGTAGGTGACTCCCGGTCTGGCGTGGCCGAGATGGGCGTCTCCGTAGACGGTAGGTCCGCAGACGTACATTCCTACATGCCCCGGGTTGATCGGTGTGAAGAGCTCTTTCTGTCTGGTGAGCGTGTTTGTCAGGAACAGGTTTTTCATTACTTTGACTTCTTGAAATAGTTTACTGCATTTGCGAAGAGAGGCTGCTCGAGCTCTGCCTCGATGTTGCGGAGCAGGTTGTTCTCGTACCTTTCGCTGTGTCCCATCTTTCCGAGGATCTGGCCGTTCTTGCTGATGATGCCCTCGATGGCGTAGTATGATCCGTTAGGGTTGTAAGGTGACTCCATCGTAGGCTCGTCGGTGAGAGGGTCCACGTACTGGAATGCGACCTGGCCGTTTGCGAAGAGTTCGCGTGCGAGTTCCTCGCTGACCACGAACTTGCCCTCGCCGTGGCTGACAGGGATTGCGTAGACGTCACCGATGGACATGCCTGCGAGCCAAGGTGAGTTGGTCGTGGAGACACGGGTCGATGCCATCTGCGAGATGTGCCTGTTGATGTCGTTCCTGAAGAGGGTAGGGGACTCCTTGGTGACCATTCCGAGGTGGCCGTAAGGAAGGAGGCCGGATTTCACGAGAGCCTGGAATCCGTTGCAGATTCCGAGGATGAGGCCGCCGCGTGCGATGAGAGCCTCGATGGCCTCGGCGACGATCTTGTTGTTCAGGACGTTTGCGATGAACTTGCCGCTTCCGTCCGGTTCGTCACCGGCTGAGAAGCCGCCTGAGATCATCAGGATGTGGCACTCGTCGATGTTCTTCTTCATCTCGTCGATGGACTCGAAGACGTCCTTGTCGGTGAGGTTGCGGAAGACGCTTGTGCGTATGGTTGCACCGGCCTTGCGGAATGCCTTGGCGGTGTCGTAGTCGCAGTTGGTTCCAGGGAAGACAGGCAGGTAGGCGATGACCTCGTCCACTGCAGGTCCCTTGTACTCAAGGTCTGCCTTCTTTGCCTTGTATGGCTTGACGCCTTCCATTCCCTTAGGGAGCACTCTCTCGAAGTCTGCCGCACTGGTGGATGGGTAGACCTTGTCGAAGAGGGAAGCGTTGAAGTCCATGAGCTCGAAGATGGAGATGGCAGTGCCGTTGACGCGGATGTTTCCGTCCTCGCCGTCAGTGACCTTTCCGATCTCGACCGCATTTGGATATTCAAGTGCGGAGCCATCCGTCTCGACGATGATGGTACCGTAGTCGAGGCTGAAGAGTTCCTCCTCGGAAAGCTTGACGTCGAAGCCGAAGGCATTGCCGAAGCTCATCTTGCAGAGGCCTTCTGCGACGCCGCCGAATCCGACTGACCATGCTGAGACGATGGTGCCGTCGGCGATCTTCTCCTGGACGAAGTTCCAGTTCCTCTTGAGCTGCTCTGTGTCAGGCATCCTGTTCATCAGAGGAGTGTGCTTGACGAGGTAGAGCCTGCCGTTCTCCCACTTGAACTCAGGGGAGATGACCTTGCCGGCCTTGACAGGGGTGATACCGAATGCTATGAGGGTAGGCGGGACATGGGTAGGTCCCTTCTCAGTCTCGAACGATCCGCTCATCGAATCCTTTCCTCCGATCGATGCGAGACCGAACTCGTTCTGCATCTTGAGGGCTCCGAGGAGGGCGGCTGCAGGCTTGCCCCAGGTCTTAGGGTCGGATGTCATCCTCTCGAAGTACTCCTGGCATGAGAATCTCATGGTCTCCCAGTGACCGCCGGCTGCGACGATCTTGGTGCAGGCCTCGATGAATGAATATGCTGCTCCATGGTAAGGGCTCCAGTCGCAGAGGTCCGGGTTGAAGCCGAATGCCATCATGCTGGCGGTGTCGGTGTAGCCGTCTGTAGGAAGCTTCTGGACAGAGACCTGGGTCTCGGTTGTCTGGAGCTCACCTCCGAATGGCATGAGGACGGTAGAGCGTCCGATGGTTGAGTCGAACATCTCGATGAGTCCCTTCTGGCTGGTGACGTTAGGGTCCTGCATGTTGGAGAACATCTTCTCCTTGAGTGACTTGCCTGGAACGTCACGGTAGAATGGGTCGGTTCCGTCGACAGCTCCGATCGTGGCCTTTGCGTAGTGCCTTGCACCTGCGCTGTCGATGAAGCTGCGCTTGAGGTCGGCAACGAGCTGGCCGTTGTTGAACATCCTCATCCTCTGGGTGTCGGTCACATCGGCGACATGGATGACCTCGATGTTCTCCTCGTGGCAATATTCCTTGAACTTCTCTGCATCCTTGGCCTCGACGACGACGGACATTCTCTCCTGTGACTCGCTGATTGCAAGTTCGGTCGAGTTCATGCCGCTGTACTTGACGCGTACCCTGTCGAGGTAAATGTCCAGGCCGTCGGTGAGCTCACCGATCGCAACGCTGACTCCACCTGCTCCGAAGTCGTTGGACTTCTTGATGAGGGAAGTGACCTCAGGCCTTCTGAAAAGCCTCTCGAGCTTCCTCTCCTCAGGTGCGTTACCCTTCTGTACCTCGCTTCCGCAAGATTCGAGGGACTCCTCTGTGTGCTCCTTCGATGAACCTGTCGCTCCTCCGATGCCGTCACGTCCGGTACGTCCGCCGAACATGAGGACGACGTCTCCCGGAACCGGGCTGTCGCGCCTTACGTGGTCTGCCTTGACTGCTCCCACGACAGCACCGACCTCAAGTCTCTTGGCGGTGTAGCCGTCATGGTAGATTTCCCTGACGTGGGTGGTTGCGAGGCCGATCTGGTTTCCGTAGCTGGAATAGCCATGTGCGGCCTTCTTTGTGATGACCTTCTGAGGAAGCTAGCCAGGGATGGTCTCGGCGACAGGCTTGTAGATGTCGCCGGCGCCGGTGACTCTCATTGCCTGGTAGACATATGAACGTCCTGACAATGGGTCGCGGATCGCGCCGCCGAGGCAGGTTGCCGCGCCTCCGAAAGGCTCGATCTCGGTAGGGTGGTTATGTGTCTCGTTCTTGAACATGAGGAGCCACTTCTCAGTCACTCCGTCCACGTCCACGTCGATGAATATGCTGCATGCGTTGTTCTCCTCGCTGACTTCCATGTCGTCAAGCTTGCCTTCCTTGCGGAGGTAGCGCGCGCCGATCGTGGCCATGTCCATGAGGTTCAGTCCCTTCTGCTCCCTGCCAAGGTCCTTGCGCATCTTGAGGTAGAGGTTCAGGGTGCCGTCGATGTCCTCCTTGATGAACGAGTCCTCGACGTTGAGGTCCTCGAGCTCGGTGGTGAAGGTCGTGTGGCGGCAGTGGTCGCTCCAGTAGGTGTCGAGGATGCGGAGTTCGGTCTCGTTAGGGTCGCGTCCTTCCTCGGTGAAGTAGTTGATGACTTCCTGGAGGTCGGCCTCGCTCATTGCGAGTCCCATCTTCTTGCGGTAGTCCTTGAGCTCCTCCGGCTTCATTGCGATGAAACCGTCGAGGACCGGAACCGGCTTGACTGCTGCGTGCTCGGTGTCCGTGAGCTTGCTCAGGTCCTTGGTCCTGGACTCGACCGGGTTGATGTAGTAGTGGCGGATGCTTTCGAGCACTTCCTCCGAGGCGTCGCTGTCGACGATCAGGAGCTTCGAGCTCTTGATGCTGATCTTGGCGCTAGGGTCGATGAGGTGGACGCAGTCCACAGCCGAAGCTGCTCTCTGGTCGAACTGTCCCGGAAGGAACTCGACTGCGATGTATTTCTTTCCATCGAGATCGATGGAGTCGGTGACAGAGTCGGTCACGGTCTCTCCGAACACGCTGTAGCGGCTCTTTTCAAGAAGCTCCGGGGTGAAGCCGAAGAGGTCGTAGACGTTCAGCAGCCTGAGGCTCTTGAGCTTGAGCTGCAGATTTTCATTGAGTTCTCCTCTGAGGCTTTCAGCCTCAACTCTGAATTCAGGGTATTTTTCGACAAAAATGCGATAATCAGCCATCTGTAGGTTCTATTTATGAATCTACAAATATAACCCTTTCGCCGTAGATTTACAAGGCTCTCCGCCCCTGACCGGTATTCCCCTCTCCCTCAGCCTCTTACGCTCCCGCGGTCAGTGCGCCGGTCCCGACCTCGGGCGTGTAAGTGGTTGAGCTCCGGAGTTTTAGCGGTCAGGCAACCTCAGATACTTTTTTACCTGGAGCGGGGTGGCGAGGCCTGAGGACAGTGCGCTCGTCGCAATCCTTGCCTTGACCTCCGCTTCCAGCCTGACTACATCCCTTGGGTTCCTGAGTGATGTCATCTCCCTGACTTTTTCCTCCAGCCGCGCATATGCCGTGTCTGAATCAGGGGTAAACTCCTCGCGGATCTCATATTCACTTCCGGTGTTCGAGCTGGCTGCCAGGCACATTGACTCGTAGCCGTCGAAGAATGAGGTCGCCCTGTCGTAGTCGATCACATTGTAGATTGAGACTATCCGGTCGCAGAGCTGCTCGCTCTCGTTGCTGTCCAGTCCATCGAAGAGGATGTCCAACATCTTGGGTGAGAGGTGTTTGCCTCTTTGATGCTCCCCCTCGACCAGCTTGACTGCATTCCTGAGGATCTTCCTGCATCTGCTCACGTCGAGGGGCATGGAAAAAGGGTGCTTGCTCCTTGAATATTCAAGGAAGGTCCATCTGTACTGCTCTGCGCGGAGGCTCAGCTTCTTCTCCACGGGATTGTTAAGCACGTAGAGCAGGGCGCTCCTCCTTGACTTTGCCTTGAACTTGTCTGCCATCCCGAATGGGATTCTGAATATGTGACCTTCCTGGCCCGTGGCGATGTTGAACTCTCTGGCGAAAAGGGAAGTGAAGACATCCATGAATGAAGCCAGCTGGGTGTGGCTGCCTGTCTCCACGATGATGTGGAAGTGGTCCGGCATCAGGCTCAGGGCCAGGATCCTGACTCGGTAGCGCACTGCCTTGGTGCAGAGAATGGTGAAGAACAGGAGGTAGTCTTTCATCGAGTAGAAGAGAATCCTTCCTCGGAAGGACCTCTGATAGACATGGCAAAGTGTGCCATGTACGTGCTTGATGCGTCGCATGGTCTTGAAGTTCAGTTTAAGTTCGCTGGCTAAGTTAGCTTTTTTTGCGCGATGTTGTACCTCTGACCGCTAACTTTCTCTGTGTCAGCTCCCTACGCTTCCGAGGTCAGTGCGCCGGTCCCGACCTCGGGCGTGTAAGTGATTGAGTGATAGGGAATTACTGGTCAGCGTATTCGATCTGGGTCCAGGGGTCCTTCTCGATGACTCCGACGGTGGCGCTGCGGCTGAGGATGACTTTCCCCAGGGAGGGGTTGTCGCGGCAGATGACCCAGCCGATGGACTTGAGCCTGCTGAGATCCATGACCTACAGCAGGTTGCCATCGACATGCGG
>JAGHSC010000156.1 GCA_018066065.1 Candidatus Cryptobacteroides faecihippi | reverse complement strand
AGCCCTTTGCATCATCGGAGGTCCAGCCCTTTGCACCCTCACCGTACTCACCGAGCTTGTTCTTGACAAGGTCGTCAGGTGAGTCGCCACCCCCGGTCTGGAAGCAGTGAGGGCGGAGCGCCATGGTGACGACACCGTTGACATGGCGCTGGCTGCTCTCGAGCATAGACTCGATGTCCCTCATGACAGGCTCGAGATACTGGCTCTCATGAAGGAACATTCCATACCAGTTTGCGACCTGGTCCTTCCAGTATTGCTGCCACTTGCTGAGAGTGAACTTCTCAAGGAACTTGTGGGCGGCGATGATGAGCATCGGGGCGGCTGCCTCGAATCCGACACGACCCTTGATGCCGATGATGGTGTCACCGACGTGCATGTCGCGGCCGATTCCGTAAGGGGCTGCAATCTCCTCAACCTTCTGGATTGCCTTGATGTGGTCTTCGAAGTCCTCACCGTTGACACCTACGAGCTGACCCTCCTTGAACTTGAGGGCAACCACCTCGCTTCCGGTCTTCTCGACCTGCTTGAGATAGGCTGTCTCAGGAAGGCCCTGCTTGCTGTCGAGGATCTCACCTCCGCAGATGGAAGTTCCCCAGATACCCACATTGTAGGAGTACTTGAGCTTCTTGAAGTCTGCAGGGAAGCCATTGGCATTGAGATAGTCGATCTCTTCCTGGCGGCTGAGGTTGTTGTCCCTGGTAAGGGTGATGATCTCTGTGCCCGGAGCCATGACGAGGAAAGTCATGTCGAAGCGGACCTGGTCGTTTCCAGCACCGGTGGAGCCATGTGCAATCGCATCCGCACCGATCTCCTTCGCATAGCGTGCGATGGCCATGCCCTGGAAGATTCTCTCGGAAGAGACTGAGATAGGATAGGTTCCATTCCTGAGGACATTGCCATAGACCATGTAGCGGAGACTCTTGTCATAGTACTCCTTGGTAACGTCAAGGGTGACATAGGACTTTGCACCGAGCTTGTAGGCATTCTCCTCATTGGTCTTCAGCTGCTCTGCGCTGAATCCACCTGTGTTCGCACAGGCTGCATAGACATCATATCCCTTCTCCTTGGCAAGATACATCACTGTGTAGGATGTATCCAGACCGCCGCTGAATGCGACAACAACTTTCTTCTTTTCCATATATATTACTCTTTTATTCAATAATTATTCACAATCCTTTGAAACGTTCTCTGCAGCATCGATCTTCCTGATCCTCTCGAGAACATCCTGTGGGATCTTTGCAGGAAGATGCTCCTCAGGGTCGAAGAGCATGCCGGTGCAGATGCAGTACTTCCTGCCGGTCCTCTTGAGGACATCCACATTGATGCAGCCTTCGCATCCCTTCCAGAAGGATTCATCATCGGTAAGTTCAGCGAATGTGACCGGCTTGTAGCCAAGCTTTGTGTTCATGGCCATGACGGCAGCGCCGCTCGTCAGCGAGAAGATCTTGGCCTTCGGCCATCTCAGGCGGGCAAGGGTGAATGTCACGTCCTTGATCCTCTTCGCGAGGCCAAGGCCACGGAAATCCGGATGGACGATAAGTCCTGACGTGGTCACATATCTCTGGTGCTCCCAGGTCTCGATGTAGCTGAATCCAGCGAACCTGTCGCCCTTCAATGCGATTACAGCCTTCGCCTGGTTGATTTTTTCATAGAGGTACTCAGGCTTTCTCTTGGCTATTCCTGTTCCCCTGACCTTTGCAGCATCCTCAATCGTCTTGAGAATCTCGTCGACATACTTGAGGTGCTTTTCCGAAGCCACCTCAACTACCAATTCTTCGCTTGTCATCTAAATTATACTTTTTACAATCTTTTATCTTCGAATCCCTTGAACATGGAGGAAAGTGAATCGGCAAGAGCCTCGACATCGGCGCCCTCCCTGAGAGCCATGAAAATGGCATCATCACCGGCAATCGTGCCCATGACCTGTTCCAGGTCTGCGCCATCGATCACGGAAGCCACCATCGCAGCATGGCCGGAGCGAGTCTTCACGACAGCGATCGAGCCAGACACTTCGAAGCTTACGATGCTGCCGGAAGCTGCCGGATCCGCCACGACGCCCCTGGAATGTCCAGAGGACATGATCTTGTAGCAATAGCCACCGTCCTCATGCGCCTTGGTGATCTTCAGTTCGCGGATGTCACGGGACAGAGTAGCCTGAGCCACGGAAAGACCATACTGCTCGAGCAAGGAAGAAAGTTCCTCCTGACTCGACACCTTGTTTTCTTTCACAATCTGCTTGATAAGCCTGTGCCTTTCCTGTTTTCCCTTTACCATAACAATGATAAATATTCAATTCTTCCGCAAAGATATGCATATTTTTCCAAATATTATTCACCGAACCAAGTATATTTACAC
>JAGHSC010000141.1 GCA_018066065.1 Candidatus Cryptobacteroides faecihippi | reverse complement strand
CAATCAACACAGCGAAGCGAATGATGGCCGATGCCTACATCCAGGTGTGGGTTTCCAACGATGGTCTCAAGTTCACCCTTGAAGGCAAGATGAAGGGAACCGGGATGAAGCCTGGCCTGCACAACTGCGGATGGAGCGGCGACGAGATGGGAATCCAGGATCCGACCAAGCCTCAGTTCATCGGTTATGCCTATGGTCTCGATGCATGGGGACAGTGGAACACATGGTTCGCCCCACTCACATTCCCGAAAAAATAGTTCAGCTTTCATAACAACAAATCAGGCAAATCTATCGATATGGCTCTTTCATGGAAAAAGGCTGCAATCATCGGCCTGGGATTGGCATCAAGCATGCTTCCAATCTCCTGCGGAGGCAACTCAGACATCAATGATGGTCCAGACAAACCAGGCAGCGGTGAGAGTGACAAACCGGCTGCCGAAACCGGATATGGTACACCGACAGCCACCACAGGCTGGGTGATCTACACCGCAGGCTACTACCACTACGGTCCGTCCTACATCTGCAATGAGGATGGTTCCATCGATGGATGGTTCTCCGCTCACGGCACCTATTTCGATTATGACAAGATATTGCTGACCAGCGAGGAGCCTCACACGACGGCCTACCATGTGTCGGATGGAGACGCCGCACAGTACTTCAACTGCCCGGTACCTTTCTACTCAGTACAGATCTGCTGTCCGACATGGAACAGCACTGAGGAAGCTGTCACACTGAAGCTTTTCAAGTGGAAGAATGACTACGAGACTACCATAGCCGGAGAGCCCGTCTACCAGACCAGGAAGACCAACATGGAAGACAACGGCTGGATCTGCCTCTACGCCAGCGAGGAAGCCAAGAATGACAAGAAGACTCAACTTCCCGCCGGAGAGTATCTCTGGCTTGCCACCGAAGGGACCGAAAAGGCAGGGATCTGGACAATTGACAAGACCTCTGCCTCCAGCGGAGGACTGGCTCCGAAATCCTACAAGAATGGCGTACGCCAGGACAAGCTCCAGTTCGAGTGCCGGGTCCTCACTGAATATTCGGAATGCAAGACGTTCTGGGACATGGTCACTTACCAGCATTCGACAGACGGCGGAAAGACATGGAGCAAGATTGAGAACACGCTGATTCCTACAGAATTCTCTCTCGACGCTCTTTCATGCTGTGACCCTGGTGTCGCAAAATGGGGCGGCTGGTACTACCTCGCCTACACTTCCACCGAAGACACCAGGGGCACCGACAACAATGTCTTCGTTGCCCGTTCGAAGAATCCGAACGGACCTTGGGAGAAATGGAACGGAAATGGCTGGGGCGGCAATCCGAAGCCTGTCATCCAGTACCATGGCGTCGGAAACAAGGACTGCTATGGTGCCGGTGAACCTTGCTTTGTTGTCGTGGACGGTACCGTCTACTTCTACTACACGTGGTCAGAGCCGAAAGCAACGACAAGGGTTTCCCTCGCAAAGGCCGATGACGAGAACTGGCCTGCACACCTTGAGCACAAGGGGACGGCAATCGACAAGACCAATGCAGCATACCAGCAGACAGACCACAGCGACGTGAAGTACAGACCTGATCTCAAGAAGTTCTACGCAATCAACACGGCCAAGCGAATGACAGCGGATTCCTACATCCAGGTGTGGGTTTCCAACGATGGTCTCAAGTTCACCCTTGAGGGCAAGATGAAGGGAAGCATGAAGCCAGGACTCCACAACTGCGGATGGAGCGGCGACGAGATGGGAATCCAGGATCCGGCCAAGCCACAGTATGTCAGCTACGCCTACGGAATCGACACCTGGGCCAGGTGGAACACATGGTTCTCACCTCTCACTTTCCCGAAAAAATAGCGTGAGTCTCAATGTTTTTGACTAAATTCGCAAGATTATTTTTCTGACATACATCAGCACAATCCTGCACATGAGTACAGTATTCGCAATCCTGAAGATGCTTGGATGTCTCGGAATGTTCCTCTACGGAATGTCCCTGATGTCAGGCGGTCTTCAGAAGCTGGCAGGAAATTCCCTCAGGTCTTTCCTCGCCCAGATGACTTCCAGCAAGTTCAAATGTGTCCTTACGGGTATCGTTGTCACGGCCCTCGTCCAGTCATCCACCGCAACGACGCTCATGCTTGTGAGCTTCGTGAACGCAGGTCTCCTCGCCCTGGCAAATGCCATCGGTGTGATCATGGGTGCCAACATCGGTACGACGGTGACGGCCTGGATATTCGCTCTCTCATTCGATGGATCGTTCAGCCTCGGCGCAATTGCGATTCCTTTGATGTTCTTCGCTTTCCTCTGCCTCTCGATGAAGGCGACAAAGTGGAAGAACGTCGGTGAGTTCCTCATGGGATTCGGCTTCCTCTTCCTTGGACTCAGCACGCTCAAGGAAACAGCCTACCCTCTTCTCGCCAGCGGCGCCGTCCAGGAATTCCTCAGGCCTCTGACAAGCTACGGAATGTTTTCCGTGATCCTGTTCATGGTCATCGGAGCCATCATGACACTCTGCCTGCAGTCTTCTGCTGCCACGATGAGTCTCACCATGCTTCTTGTCTCCGCCGGCGTAATTCCTTTCACCATCGCTGCAGCAATGGTCCTCGGTGAGAACATCGGTACCACCATCACATCCAACATCGCCGCATCGGTTGCCAATGTGTCGGCAAAGAGGACAGCACGAGCCCACATGCTCTCCAATCTCTTCAGTGTCGCATGGGTGCTTTGCCTGTTCCATCCTTTCCTCAAGCTCATTGGAAT
>JAGHSC010000148.1 GCA_018066065.1 Candidatus Cryptobacteroides faecihippi | reverse complement strand
GGAATGATGCCAGGACGCTACATGGATCAGCAGATTGCGTTCTATGGCATCGAGAATGTTGCTGCCGCAAGGAAGGACCTGGCTGTCGTGCGCACCGACTTCCGTGTGAGACTGATGAAGAACAACTATCTTACGGCCATCCTTAATGCGGCGACATCGTCGGACTCTCTCCTCAACTATGCAAATGCATGGGAGAAAGTCGGCAACGTCTATGGTGCAGCCTTGCAGTACACCTACAATTCCGTCCTTGGCCCTATCCGCGGGGATCTCCACTGGTCTTCATATTCAAAGAAGGTTGGCGCCTTCCTGAGCATAGGTTTCGATTTCTAGAACCATGGAAGAGTATCAGAAAGTTCTTTCCCGCCTTCAGGCACAGTGCTCCAAGAGGGAGTACTGCACTCAGGACGTGCTTCGAAAGGCCGTCACTGCATTCGAGGGAGACAGGCAGATGGCGGAAAGGCTGGTTGCCGAGCTTGTGAAGGACAGGTTTGTTGACGATGCCCGCTATGCTTCTGCCTTTGCCCGCGAGAAGTCCAGGCTTTCCGGCTGGGGCCCGGTGAAGATCTCTTACATGCTGATCTCCAAGGGAATATCCAAGTCCGTGGCGAAGGAGGCTCTTCTGGAGATCGACGGAGATGAGGCTTCCCGCAAGCTTCGCTCGGTGCTGGATGCCAAGTGGAAGGTGCTGTGCGATGATCCGCAGGGAAAGTTCAAGCTCCTGAAATTCGGTCTCACACGTGGCTACGAGTATGATGAACTTGCTCCTGTTGTGGATTCCATTGTTTCAAATCGCTGAATTATTTCCTACTTTTGTGGACCGAATCGAAGAACAGAAACAAAACATAAAAAATGGCAGCAATCGTTAAGACAGACTTCAACCTTCCAGGACAGGTTGGAAAGTACGTTGGCAAGGTCCGCGATGTCTATGACATCGATGGCAAGTATCTCGTGATGGTGGTATCTGACAGAATCTCGGCATTTGACGTCGTCCTTCCTGCAGGTATCCCTTTCAAGGGCCAGGTTCTCAATCTCATTGCATCCAAGTTCCTTGATGCGACCACGGACATCCTTCCGAACTGGAAGATCGCTGTCCCTGATCCTGCTGTGACAATCGGTCACAAGTGCGAGCCTTTCAAGGTCGAGATGGTGATCAGAGGCTATCTTGCAGGTCATGCCTGGAGAGAGTACAAGGCTGGCAAGAGGACTCTCTGTGGAGTTCCGCTCCCGGAGGGAATGGTTGAGAATCAGAAGCTTCCTCAGCCGATCATCACTCCTACCTCAAAGGCTGCAGAGGGTCATGACGAGGATATTTCCAAGGAGGAGATCATTGCTAGCGGTCTTGTCGGAAAGGAGGATTACGAGAAGCTCGAGGAGTACACAAGGGCTATCTTCCAGCGTGGTACCGAGATCGCTGCAAAGCAGGGGCTCATCCTTGTCGACACGAAGTATGAGTTCGGCAAGAAGGATGGTCAGATCTATCTGATGGATGAGGTCCACACTCCTGATTCTTCACGCTATTTCTATGCAGATGGCTATGAGGAGCGTCTTGCCAAGGGTGAGCGTCAGAAGCAGCTTTCCAAGGAGTTTGTCCGTGAGTGGCTGATGGCCAATGGTTTCCAGGGTCAGGAGGGTCAGAAGGTTCCGGAGATGACCGATGAGGTTGTCGCTGGCATCACCGATCGCTACATCGAGCTTTTCGAGCACATCACCGGTGACAGCTTCACTAGGACTGACTACACCGCCGAGGCCATGGAGGCCAATATCAAGGAGTGTCTCAAGACTCTCTAAGCGTGTCTGCTCCAAGACTGAGACTCAGAGGCTGACCTTCCCGGTCAGCCTTTTTGTTTCTGGCCGGCGGGGTGTGCACTTCGCTTGGCTACTTTGTTAGCTCGTGTATCCTCCGAGTGTGCTCTTGGGGGGGTGGTGCCGGCGGGGTGTGCACTCCGCCCGACCACGACCAGA
>JAGHSC010000213.1 GCA_018066065.1 Candidatus Cryptobacteroides faecihippi | reverse complement strand
AAATAGTCTCATGAAGCGCCGGGTCAGATGAGAGAGCTATGTCCATCCATCTGGCCCTGACAGCCTCGAAATAGTCCTGGGCAGAAGCCGGGGAAAGGGATGCAGCGAGGAGTGATGCTGCAAGGAGAATTCTTTTCATACGTGTGAATATTCAAGTTCGTTATATTGCTCTGAAGATGACTTCCAGGCCGTCGTAGGCTGCGCGGAGCGGCTCCGGAAGCTGGGCATCAAGCTCCGCCTGCGTGCCATGGAGAGTTCTGGCCATGTGGGTGAGGTAGACAGGCTGGCCTGCAGGGGCCACAAGCCTCTTGGTCGCGAGGAGCACTTTTGCAGTGCGCAGGACTGTGCCCACGCTGGAATGCGTGAAGATCCTGAAGTCCTCGTCATAGTCCATGCCCATCGTGGCTTCCATGATGAGACCGGTGATCGGCTTTCCATCAGGAATGTGGGCATCGATTCCGATCCTCCTGGCAGCCATGATCGGAATGCCGCCGGTGTCAGTGGCGTAAAGCACTCTGACAGAACCCTTTTCCACAAGATAGATCAAAGTCTGCTCCTTCATGTCGCTGGTGGAATGGTTCCCGGGAAGGGCGGTAATGGTGAGGCCTGCCACCTGGATCTTCTGACCGATCGACAGAGGTCTTACCTCCGGACCGTACTTGCCGAGTTCCCTGGCCGCATCGGCGAATTCCTTCCTGGCCCTCTCGTACCACGTCTCGCTGACGTAGATGACACGAGAGCCGATTTTCTCAAGCTCGGCCTTGGCATTGTAATGATCGCCATGAGAGTGGGTGTAGAAGACTGCATCCGGCTTTTTGAACCCTTCAGGAAGCATGTCCTCGTCGGTCTTGGTGTAGTCGATCAGAACCTTGCCGTCGAAGAGGGCACTGGACAGACGCCTCTGCTCTCCCCTCTCATCCTTGCCGTTCCAGTCCGCAGCGCCGGTACCCAGGAACCTCACGAGAAGGTCCGCCTTTGTGGCTTCGCCTGATTCGGATGAATATTCACGAGCCTTGCCTGACGAGGCGATGCTCTTCATTATCGATGACTCGGCTGCCTGCAGGGTTGCAGGAGCGGAAACGGCGGTGGCAGCTGCAGCTGCAGCACCGACTTTGATGAATTTTCTTCTATCCATAGTGATGTTGTGTCCGTGATGTCTATCAAAGATAAGGAAAAAAGAAAAAAAATGAGTAAATTGCATTAGTTTATGCGGTCATGCAGACAATACACATTCACATATGAAACACTTGACAATCATTCTTGCAGCACTGATGCTGCTCGCACCGAGGGCCAACGCCGAGGTGAACATCATCCCGAAACCGACCAAGGTCGTTGAAAGCGAAGGCTCCTACACCCTTCCTTCCAAGCTGACAATCAGCTACTCAGACAAATCTCTCGCCAAGGCCGCAAGCTACCTTGAGGGTATCCTCACACCTGCGACAGGATGCGACATCACCATCAAGAAGGGCCAGAAGGGCAACATCAAGCTCGTGCTCACCTCACCAGCATCCGCCGAGGATGAAAGCTACAAGCTCGTCTCAGGCGCTGACGGAATCGTCATCAGCTCCGCCAGCTACAAGGGAATCATCCACGGAATATCCACACTCCGCCAGCTCCTCCCTTACCAGGTCGAGTGCACATCGCTGCTCAGAGGCATCGACTGGACAGTCCCTGCAGTGACCGTCGAGGACAAGCCTGCCTACGAATGGAGAGGCCTCATGCTCGACCCAGTCCGCCACTTCTACTCCATCCAGGAGACCAAGAACTTCCTGGACATCATGGCTCTCTACAAGTTCTCCAAGTTCCACTGGCACCTGATCGACTCACAGGCATGGAGGATCGAGATCAAGAAGTACCCTCTCCTCACCGAGAAGGGTGCATGGAGGCCTGTTGACAGGGAATTCATCGACAAGGCATGCGAGGAAAGGGCCGTCAGCGAGAAGAACCCTGCAATGCATCTTCCAAAGGAGCACCTCCGCACCATCGACGGCCAGACCGTCTACGGAGGCTACTACACCCAGGAGGACATCAGGGAGATCGTTGAATATGCTGCAGTGCGCGGCATCGATGTCGTTCCGGAGATCGACATGCCGGGCCACAACTGGACAGCAACCCAGTGCTACCCTTGGCTCAGCTGCGGACACGATGGCACAGACCCTCTCTGCCTCGGCAGCGACGAGGTGATCCAGTGGGCAAAGGATGTCTTCAAGGAAGTATTCGACCTCTTCCCTTACGGTTTCGCAGAGATCGGTGGCGACGAGGTGGCAAGGGACAAGTGGTCACACTGCCCTCTCTGCCAGAAGCGCATCAAGAAGGAGAACCTCGGAGGTCTTGAGGAGCTCCAGTCATGGTTCACCAGGGAGATGGAGAAGTTCTTCAACGCCAATGGAAAGCGCCTCATCGGATGGGACGAGATCCTCGAGGGCGGTGTCTCCCCTACCGCAACCGTCAACTGGTGGCAGGGCTACCATGCAGACGTCGTCCAGCGCTCGACTGCTGGTGGAAACGAGGTAATCTGCTGCCCGACCACATATTGCTACTTCGACTACCCTCAGAACAACGACACCATGCGCACCCTCTACGAAGGAGCAGTGGTTCCCGAGGATCTCAGCGAGGCTCAGGGCAAGCTCGTCAAGGGCATGCAGGGCAACATCTGGGGTGAGTTCATCCCTAGCGAGGCCAGGATGCACTACATGACCTTCCCTAGGGCCATCGCTCTTGCAGAGAAGGCATGGACAGAGAAGAGCGCCCAGAAGTGGGAGTGCTTCATCTCAAGGCTCCAGAAGCAGCTCGACAGACTCGACACGATGGACATCAGCTACCGTCCAATCACAGAAAACTAAAAAAATCCTTTGATTTTCGGATCAGTATTCATAAATTTGAATCCGGTAATGCTCACAGGCATGTTCTACACGTTCAATAATAATAACAACAACAATCAGAATCTCAATAATGAGGTCCTGAGGAAATCTCGTGTATAGCCAGCCATGAGCACAATGATAATTCCGAAACAAAGCAACTTACGATAAGCAGAGAGGCTGGCCCTGAGGGACTAGCCTCTTTTCTTTTCCAGTTGACAGATACAGAAACAGTTTAGTAGTAGTGTAATCAGCACATATGGAACCTTTGAAACATGAATGTGGCGTAGCCATGATCCGACTCCTCAAGCCCGTGTCCTACTTCGAGAAGAAATACGGGACAAGGATGTACGGTCTCAACAAGCTCTACCTCCTGATGGAGAAACAGCACAACCGCGGTCAGGAAGGAGCGGGACTCGCCTGCATCAAGATGGATGCAGCACCAGGAGAGGAGTACATGTTCCGAGAGAGAGCTCTCGGAAGTGGAGCGATCACCGAGATCTTCAGCAAGATCCAGGACAAGGAAGACTATGCAGGACAGCTCTACATGGGCCACCTCCGTTACTCGACAACCGGAAAGAGCGGAATCTCCTACGTCCATCCGTTCCTAAGGAGAAACAACTGGAAGGCCAAGAACCTCTGCCTGTGCGGTAACTTCAACCTCACCAACACCGACGAGATCTTCAAGGAGCTTACTTCAAAGGGACAGCATCCGAGAATCTACAGCGACACCTACATGATGCTCGAACTTCTCGGACACAGGCTTGACAGGGAAAGCGAGAGAGTCTTCAGGATAGCCGAGGAGAAAGGTCTTCAGGATCAGGAGATCACAGAGTACATCGAGTCCAACATCGACATCTGCAATGTCCTCAGGACTTCAATGCCAGGCCTTGACGGAGGCTACGTGATGTGCGGAATCACCGGAAGCGGCGAGATGTTCACGGTCAGGGACCCATGGGGAATCAGGCCATGCTTCTGGTACAAGGACGACGAGGTCCTCGTCGTCGCATCGGAAAGGCCGGTCATCCAGACGACATTCGACCACGAGACCGACCAGGTCAACGAACTGAGGCCAGGTGAAGCAATCACTGCTGACAGGAACGGGAAAGTCAAGCTCACACAGATCATCGAGCCGAAGGAGTACAAAGCCTGCAGCTTCGAGAGAATCTACTTCAGCCGCGGTTCGGACAGGGACATCTACAGGGAGCGCAAGGCCCTCGGTGAACAGCTTACCCCGGACATCGTGGAGGCAATCGATGACGACATAGAGCACACAGTCTTCAGCTTCATCCCGAACACCGCAGAGGTGGCATTCTACGGAATGCTGGACGGATTCAAGAAGAAGGACAACGAAGAGAAGGCTGAGAAGCTCTTCCAGCTGATGCAGGACCACAAGCCGAGCAAGGAGGAGATCTCAGGCATTCTCCACAATTTCATCAGGAACGAAAAGGTCGCCATCAAGGACATCAAGCTCAGGACATTCATCGCTGAGGGAAACTCAAAGAAGGACCTCGCTGCACATGTCTACGACATCACCTACGGAAGCCTTGAGCCGGGAGTGGACAACCTTGTCATCATCGACGACAGCATCGTCAGGGGAACCACCCTCAAGGAAAGCATTCTCAGAATCCTTGACAGGCTGCACCCGAAAAAGATCGTACTTGTCAGTTCCTGCCCTCAGGTAAGGTTCCCGGACTACTACGGAATCGACATGGCCCACATGGATGAGTTCATCGCCTTCAAGGCTGCCATCGAGCTCCTCAAGGACAGAGGCATGGGCAAAGTCATAGGGGATGTCTACAGGAAATGCCTGGAACAGAGGAAGAAACCGCTCGAAGAGATGGTCAATCCGGTGAAGGAGATCTACAGCGGATTCACAGCCAAGGAGATCTCGGCAAAGATGGTCGAGATGCTCAGGCCGGAAGGAGTGAAGACACCGATCGAGATTGTCTACCAGAGCATCGAAGGCTTGCACAATGCCTGCCCGAATTCGCCGGGCGACTGGTACTTCACGGGAGACTACCCTACCCCTGGCGGAACCAGGCAGGTCAATGAAGCCTTCATAGACTACTACGAAAGAACTCAGGAATAAAATAGGAAACAATATAAAATCAATTAGTTATGTGTGGAATTACCGGAATTTTCAACATCAAGGGCAACAGCCAGGACTTGAGGACAAAGGCTCTCAGAATGTCTCAGAAGATCCGTCACCGCGGACCGGACTGGAGCGGAATCTATTGCGGAAAGACAGCAATCCTCGCACACGAAAGACTTTCAATCGTCGACCCTCTCTCGGGAGGTCAGCCACTCATCTCTCCTGATGGCAAGCACATCCTCGCAGTCAACGGCGAGATCTACAACCATGCAGCCATCCGTGAGCAGTACGCAGGAAAGTACGCATTCAAGACCGGAAGCGACTGTGAGGTCATCCTCGCCCTCTACCAGGAAAAGGGTATCGATTTCCTCGAGGATCTCAGCGGCATCTTTGCATTTGCCCTCTACGACGAGGAGAAGGACGAGTTCCTCATCGCACGCGACCCGATCGGAGTGATTCCTCTCTACATCGGCCACGACTCTGACGGCACTCTCTACATCGGAAGCGAGCTCAAGGCCCTCGAAGGCTTCTGCGAAAGCTATGAGCCGTTCCTTCCAGGTCACATGTACTACAGCAAGGAAGGCAAGATGAAGCGCTGGTGGACACGTGACTGGTTCGAGTACGATGCAGTCAAGGACGGAAAGGCTCAGACCAAGCCTGCTCCAGAGGCCATCAAGGAAGCTCTCGAGTCAGCAGTGAAGCGCCAGCTCATGTGCGACGTTCCTTACGGTGTACTCCTTTCAGGCGGTCTCGACAGTTCCGTCACAAGTGCCATCGCGATGAAGTACTCCAAGAAGAGAATCGAGACAAATGACAAGGGCGACGCATGGTGGCCACAGCTCCACTCATTCGCAGTCGGTCTCAAGGGTGCTCCTGACCTCATCAAGGCAAGGGAAGTTGCAGACTTCATCGGTACAGTCCACCACGAGGTCAACTACACGATCCAGGAAGGACTCGACGCAATCCGCGATGTGATCTACTTCATCGAGACCTACGATGTCACGACGGTTCGTGCAAGTACTCCTATGTACCTCCTCGCAAGAGTCATCAAGTCAATGGGTATCAAGATGGTACTCTCCGGCGAAGGTGCCGACGAAGTCTTTGGAGGCTATCTCTACTTCCACAAGGCCCCAAGCGCAGAGGAGTTCCACAAGGAGAGCGTCCGCAAGGTTGGAAAGCTATACCTCTACGACTGCCTCCGCGCAAACAAGTCGCTCGCAGCCTGGGGCGTTGAAGGACGAGTTCCGTTCCTCGACAAGGAATTCCTTGATGTAGCGATGACACTCGACCCTGCAGAGAAGATGTGCCCTGGCTCGATGATCGAGAAGAAGGTTGTCCGCGAGGCATTCGCAGACATGCTCCCGGAGAGTGTTGCATGGCGCCAGAAGGAGCAGTTTTCCGACGGAGTCGGATACTCCTGGATCGACACCCTCAAGAAGATCACAAGCGAGGCTGTCAGCGACGAGCAGATGGCCCACGCAGCAGAACGCTTCCCGATCAACACTCCGATGAACAAGGAGGAGTACTACTACCGCTGCATCTTCGAGGAGCACTTCCCTAGCGAAAGTGCAGCGAAGAGCGTTCCGCACGAGGCCAGCGTGGCATGCTCTACCGCCATCGCACTCGAATGGGATGCCGCATGGAAGGAGATGAACGACCCTAGCGGCCGCGCAGTGAAGGGAGTTCACGAGAAGGCATATTGATTTGACACACAAGGCATTTGAATATTCAATCAGAAAAGGCATGGAACAGACAAGATACATTTTCGTGACAGGAGGAGTGGTTTCATCACTTGGAAAGGGAATCATCTCTTCAAGCATCGGAAGGCTCCTTCAGGCTCATGGCTACAGCATTACGATCCAGAAGTTCGACCCGTACATCAACATCGACCCTGGCACGCTGAACCCTTACGAGCATGGCGAATGCTATGTCACTGTGGACGGAATGGAGACTGACCTCGACCTCGGCCACTACGAGAGATTCACCGGGATCAGGACGACCCGCGGAAACTCCGTCACGACCGGAAGGATCTACAAGGCAGTCATCGACAAGGAGAGGCGCGGAGACTACCTGGGCAAGACGATCCAGGTCGTGCCTCACATCACGGACGAGATCAAGAGAAGGATGAGGAGGGACGATGACCCGAACCACTACGACTTCATCATCACTGAGGTCGGCGGAACGATCGGAGACATCGAGAGCGCACCTTTCATGGAGGC
>JAGHSC010000287.1 GCA_018066065.1 Candidatus Cryptobacteroides faecihippi | reverse complement strand
GTTGAGGATTCCTCTTCTTCCGAAGGATGCAAGGGAGAGCTTCTTGGTGTAGATGTCACCGATCTCGTAGTCGTCGTCACCGGTCTCGGCCTTGATCTGGTCAAGGGTGATCTGGGTGTTCGGATTCTCGACATCCTCGACGATGTCGAAATTCTGGTAGATCTCGCAGTCTCCCTTGTCGACATTGATGATCACGTCGAAATTGTCGGCTGAACCATAGGTCTTGGTGATCTGTGTGAGGAACACGTCCTTGAGCACACCCATCATGACAGGCCTGTCGATGTTCTTCTCCTCCTTGAAATCCTTGAAGGCATCAATGAGAGTGATTTCTTCTTTCTTTTCCATCTTAAGTTATGTTTTTTTCTATTATTTGCTGAATTCAATGTGCGGGATGACAGAGTTGATCTCCTCGAAGGAGAACCTGTCCTCATGCTCCACAAGCACCTTCTTCTTCTTTCCCTCGACCGCTTCCTTCTGCGAATATCCAAGTGCGATGCCGGTCTCGTCGGCGGAGACGAGGGTACCGGTGAGCTTCTTTCCTCCCTTAAGGCGGACGTCGACGGAAGTGCCGACAGCCTTGAGGTACTGCCTGAGGACCTTGAACGGCTGGTCCAGGCCGGCGGATGTCACGGTCAGCGAGTAGTCCTCGACATCCCTGTCGAAGGCATTGACGACAACGTCGTTGACCTTGATGCAGTCTTCGAGGTCGATGTCACCGGTCTCCTTCTCGATCGCGATCGTGATGTCATTGTCCCTGGTGATGTCGATCTCCACGAGGAAGCATCCGATCTCTTCCAAGGTCGGAGCTATGGTCTGAAGAATGTTTGTCTTTTCCATCTGGATGATTCTAAAAAAAAGATAGGGGACTTCTTTGTCACCTATCTCTCTCAACACTGCAAATATAGGTATTATTTGGCAAATATGAAAATTAATTGCTTTCTTTGCATCCCCATCCCGGCAGGGATGGCGGCGAAACAACATAAAAGACACAGATGGAATTCACTGCAAAACAATTGGCTCAGGTGCTCAGGGGAACCGTTGACGGAGACCCTCAGGCCACGGTCACATCATTTGCGAAGATCGAGCACGGCAAGCCTGGACAGCTCTGCTTCTTTGCCAATCCTAAATACGAGAACTATGTCTACACCTGCAAGGCAAGCATCCTCCTTGTCAACAAGGACTTCGAGCCAAGGCAGGCCGTCACTCCGACGATGATCAGAGTCGATGATGCCTACAAGGCACTCGCCGACCTCCTTAAATATGTAACGGTCCAGAAGCGTACCGACAGGAGGCACCGAGGCTTCCGCTCTTCGTGGTTCCTTACCACCAAGTTCGGAAAGAAAGTCTATCTCGGAAGCCATTCCTACGTCGGCCACCATGCCAAGGTCGGAGACTACACCAAGATCTACGAGAATGTCTATGTCGGAGACAACACAGTGATCGGCCATCACTGCATCATCTATCCGGGAGTCGTGATCTATCCGGGCATGGTGATCGGCAACAATGTCATCATCCACGCCAACGCTGTCATCGGATCCGACGGATTCGGCAATGCTCCGCTTCCTGACGGAACATGGGAGAAGATCGAGCACATCGGCAATGTCGTCATCGGCGACAATGTCGAGATCGGCGCCGGCACGACGATCGACAAGTCCGAGATGGAATCCACCATCATCGGCAACGGAGTCAAGATCGACAATCTCTGCCAGATAGCCCACAATGTCGTCATCGGCGACAACACCGTCATGGCCGCCCAGTGCGGAATCGCCGGCTCGGCCAAGATCGGCAAGAACTGCATCCTTGCAGGCCAGGTCGGTATCGTAGGCCACATCACCATCCCTGACCACACCACCATCGCAGCCCAGTCCGGTGTCATCAGTTCAGTCAAGAAGGAAGGAGAGGTCCTGCTGGGATCGCCTGCGCTTCCTCTCAAGAACTTCCTTCGCAGCTATGCTGTCTTCAAGAAGCAGGGGCAGTAGCCTGCATCCTTGAATATTCCAATAATAATGAGTATCTTTGCAGACTGCATCAATGGTTGGTGCAGTCTGTTCGGACATCTATGACATCAAACAAGCAAAGGACTCTTGCTTCAGAGCATTCTTTTGAAGGCAAGGGTCTTCATACTGGAAAATATTCACACATGACTGTCAAGCCTGCACCAGCCGGTACGGGCATCATCTTCAGGAGGGTTGACCTTGGCGGGGATGCAGTCATCAGGACCATCGCATCAAACGTCTCATGTACAGCCAGGAGCACGACCCTCACCCAGGGTGAAGCTTCCGTCTCCACCATCGAGCATCTCATGTCCGCACTCTGCGGAATGGGCATTGACAATGCTTTCGTCGACATCGACAACGTCGAGGTTCCGATCCTTGACGGAAGCGCCAGGCTCTATGTCGAGGCATTCAAGGCTGACGGACTGGTCGAGCAGGATGCCGAGAGGGCCTATGTCACTGTCCCTCATGAAATCTTTGTCGAGGACGAGAAGAGTGGTTCCTGGGTCAGGATCTCACCGGCCGATGCTCCTTCATTCGACGTGACCGTCGACTTCGGTTCAAAGGTCCTCGGAGTCCAGTCATCACACTGGGACAGGGATGTGGATTACTCCACCGAGATCGGAGTCTGCCGTACATTCGTCTTCTTCCATGAGATCGAGTTCCTCTTCCAGAACAACCTTGTCAAGGGTGGCGATGTCGAGAATGCGATCGTGATCGTCGAGCATCCGGTCAGCGACGGGCAGCTTGAAAGACTCTCATCGCTCTTCTGTGTGCCGAAGCTCTCTGTCGGCCAGGAAGGCTACCTCAACAACCTGCAGCTCCGCTTCCCGAATGAATGCGGAAGGCACAAGATGCTTGACATGATGGGTGACCTCATGCTTTGCGGAGGATGCCTCGCAGCCAAGGTGACTGCCTTCAAGCCGGGTCACGGAATAAATACTCGTGCAGCAAAGGCAGTGATCGATGCAATATCTGCAAAAAACTGCATTTAGTGTTTTGTTACGAAAAAAATAGAAACAGAATATGAACAAGATTTCTCCATTGGCGACGGTAAGTCCCAAGGCAAAGATAGGCGACAACGTCGAGATCGGCCCATATGCCTTCATCGACGATGACGTCGAGATCGGCGACGGATGCAAGATCCTTCCTCACGCAGTCATTTTCCAGTATGTCAAGATGGGACAGAACTGCTCTGTCTTCCCGGGAGCCGTGGTGGGAGCCATCCCTCAGGATCTCAAGTATGACGGGGAAGTCACCTACGTCGAGATCGGTGACAATGTCACCATCCGTGAGTGCGCTACCATCAACCGCGGAACCAGGGCCAGCGGAAAGGGCGTTACCAGGGTCGGAAGCAACACCCTCGTGATGTCCTATGTCCACATCGCCCACGACTGCACGGTCGGCAGCCACTGCATCCTTGTCAGCTATGTCGGCATCGCCGGCGAGACCGAGGTCGCAGACTGGGCCATCATCGGTGGCGGTACCAAGGCTCATCAGTTCTCACGCATCGGTGCACATGCAATGGTGGGCGGAGCATCCAGGATCAACAAGGATGTCCCTCCTTACGCACTCTGCGGCAGGGAGCCTCTCTGCTACTGCGGCGTCAACATCGTCGGTCTCCGCAGAAGGGGATTCTCCTCAGAGGTGATCCGCAACATCCAGGACATCTACAACACGATCTATTTCGAAGGACTCAACATCTCCGACGGATGTGCCAAGGTTGAAGCCGGCTTCCCTCAGAGTGAGGAAAGGGACACCATCCTTGAGTTCATCAGAGGCTCGAAGAGGGGCATCATCAGGGCCAACGACTCCAAGGAAAAGACTGACTTCGAGTAAAAGGAAGGGACGTGCTTCTCAGCATCGCATATTTCCCTCCGATAAGCTATTTCGCCCTCATGGCGAAGGAATTCACCCTGTCTCCGGACGGGGTGATTCCGTCTGTAGTCTACCTTGAGGCATGTGAGAGCTATCAGAAGCAGAGCTGGCGCAACAGGTTCCGCTTCTATGCTGGAGACGGCCCCCAGGACCTTAATTTCCCTATCATCCATGAAGGAGGAGGCCATCCGCTCCCGATCACCAAGGTGAAGGTTGACTATTCCACCCCATGGCTGCAGCGTACGGAAAGGGCCATTGCCTCTGCCTATGATGCCTCTGCCTTCTTCGACTACTACAAGGATGAACTCTTTGCCATCCTGGATTCCAAGCCTGAGACTCTCTTTGATCTGGACCTTCAGCTGATCAAGTTCTTCCTTCGCAAGACCGGCATTGCAGTGGATCTGAGACTCACCGATGAATATGTACCCGTGCGTTCCCGCACCGAAGTGATGGACTCGGCTCTCTATGGACCCGACTACCGTGAGCTGATCCATCCCAAGAGACCTGACCCGGTCCTTCACGACCTTGGACTGGAAAAGCCGTATTTCCAGGTCTTTGCCCAGAAACACGGCTTTGTTCCAAATCTGTCCATCATGGACCTTCTGTTCAATGAAGGTCCCGATTCGATCAGCTATCTGAAGAAACTCTAGAACCTCCAGCCGATTGTGGCTGTGATGCTGTAGCGCTCCCTCTTGTTGAGGATGAGCGGTGAAGCCAAGTCCTCAAGGTAGTCTGCGTAAGGTGAGATGTACTCGTCGCAGAATGTGGTCATCCTGCCGGCGATGTCGGCGAAGAATGAACCCTTGGATGAGTAGCCGAGACCGACTGAGTAGGAATTGACACTGTCGGTGAGCTTTGTCCTGAAGTTTGAATCGTAGTTGTACTCAGGGGTCATCGTGTAGTTGTAGCCTGCGCGTACTGCAAGCTCAGGGACTGGCTTGAACTCGGCACCGACCCTGACGGAGTGTGAGACACCCATGCAGTCCTTGATCTCTGCGTTGACATCTTCGAAGCTGTCGCTGCCCCAGTCGTCCACGCCTGAGAACTTCATTGACTTGTAGTCAGCCATCTCGTAGTCGGCACTGAGGAGAACCTGGCCGAGGAATGAGTAGGCTACGCCGAAGTTTGCCCTGTAAGGAGTGCGCACGTTGTACGAGTAGTTTCCTTCAGGAGATGTTGCGCTGGAGTTGTACTTTGAATCCATGTAGTTGACATCCACTGAGTTCTTCCAGATCTCATCGATGCTGAGCCATGTTGGAGTCTGGATCGCTCCACCGATGCGGAGGCCAGGGGCCGGGAGTGCGATGAATCCGATCTTTGCGTAGACTCCTGTGCCTTCTGCAGCGTAGGAGTAGCGGGTACGATAGTCGCTGAAGTAGGTTGTGCCTTCATCGTATTCGATCACGAAGTTGGATGGGTCGTCGGCGGCTTCCTTGTAGTATTCATCGTAGTTGTAGTTCATCGATGTGATTCCGATGTTCGCTCCAACGTAGAAGTTCTCGTTGAAATTGAATCCAACGTTCATCAGGACGTCACGCTTTCCGCCGGTCGTCATCCCGCCGTAGGCCTGGTTCAGAGGACCTTCGGGGAAGATGTCATAGATGTAGTTCCCATCCTGGTCCATCTCTCCGGTGTTCTTGAATCCCTCTGTGGCAGCGATGTAGCGCCAGAGATAGTCAGGGTCCTCAGCATCGCCGAAGGTGGAGATGGCTCCTGCCTGTGCATTGGAAACGATGTTCCATGGAGCATAGTAGCCACGGTCGTCTGGGTTGTCGTAAGGGTAGCCGGTGTCCCTCTTGCTGAATTCATGGTACTGGCCGTTGTTGTCGACATAGCCGAATCCATTGAGGAAGTCGGTGTCGTAGCCGAAGGCATCCACTGCCATGCAGCTGAGGTAGCTTGTCTTGTCATTCAGGCCACCGCCGATTGTCTTTCCGGTGGAGTTGTTCGTGCTGTTTACC
>JAGHSC010000258.1 GCA_018066065.1 Candidatus Cryptobacteroides faecihippi | reverse complement strand
CCGAAGAGAAGGGTTCCCTTCCCGAGATGGAATCCAAGCACGCTGAAGAGATCGGCAGTTGCCAAGGTTCTCATGAGCGCGTTGATCCACATCGGCAGGATGAAGAGCACGACCGTCACCGCAGACTTGTTGAGTTTCTTGTCCGCAAGGATGTAGGCTGCAGGATAGCCCAGAAGCAGACAGATGAGCGTGTTCTCGATTGCGACCTCAACAGAGACCGCAAAGGTGTTGATTGCGTCCTTGTCCGAGAAGATCCTGGTGATGTTGCTGATGGTGAAATGGCCGTAGTTGTCCTGGAAGGCGTACATGACGACAAGGACAAGCGGCAGGACCACGAAGAGCACCAGGAAGATGAAATATGGGATCGCCCAGTTGCCTCTCTTACTCATCTTTCTTGAGAATCTTGATGTCCTTTGGAAGGATGTTGATACCGACAATGTCGTTCTTGTCCCAGATGTCATTCGTATCGACATAGACAAACTCGTCATTGTCGGCCTGGATCTTCAGATGATAGTGATCACCCTTGTAGAGGATCATGTAGACGGTACCGCCTGTCTTTCCATCCTCGACATGGTCGAGAAGGTCGACATCCGCGAAATCCACCTTGACGGTCACGTCGGAGCCAGCCTCGATGCCCTCGACAGGCTCACACTCGAATGAGGCGCCGAGGAACGAGACATGAGTCTGATCCTCCAGGATGCCAGTGAATGTGTTCTCCGTCCTTTCCTTCTTCATGACCTGTATGTCTTCAGGGCGGATGATCATGCCGACGGTACTGCCGACCTCGAACGCATTGTAGTCCTGGATCTGCATCTCGTTGTGGGTGTCGGTGTCAACGAACATCTCGTAGTGGACACCCTTGAATATGCAGCTCTTGACGACTCCGGTGAACTGAGCGCTCTCAGTCTTGTTCATGATGTAGATGTCCTCAGGGCGCACAACGACGTCGACAGGGACATTCTCACCGAAGCCTTCATCCACACAGTCGAACTCGTGGCCGATGAATGAGACCTTGCGGTCCGCGATCATCGTTCCGTTGAGGATGTTGCTGTCTCCGATGAAGTCGGCGACGAATGAGTTCTGAGGCTCGTTATAGATGTCGATAGGGGTACCGAGCTGCTGGATCTTGCCCTCATTCATGACAACGATGCGGTCGGAAAGGGTCAGAGCCTCTTCCTGGTCGTGAGTCACATAGATGAAGGTGATGCCCAGCTTCTGGTGCATTTCCTTGAGCTCGATCTGCATGTCCTTGCGCATCTTGAGGTCAAGGGCTGCAAGAGGCTCGTCGAGAAGAAGCACCTTGGGATAGTTCACGAGTGCCCTCGCGATCGCTACTCTCTGCTGCTGTCCACCGGAGAGGGATTCGACATCACGGTCCTCATAGTCAGACATGCTCACAAGCTTGAGCATCTTGCGGACACGCTTGTCGATCTCATCCTCAGGGACATCGCTGAGCTTGAGGCCGAATGCCACGTTGTCGTAGACATCCAGGTGAGGGAAAAGCGCATAGCGCTGGAAGACCGTGTTGAGAGGTCTCTTGTACGGAGGGAGCGATGTGATGTCCTCACCGTCCATGATGACTGCACCATCATCAGGTGCAAGGAAACCGGCGATGGCACGAAGTGTCGTGGTCTTGCCACATCCCGAAGGACCGAGGAAGGTCACGAACTCCCCTTTCTTTATTTCGAGGCTGATGTCGTCGAGGACTTTCTTCCCGTTGAAAGACTTGCTGAGATGCTCGAGACGGATGATGACATCCTGCCCGGCTGTATTATTCACACTCATTTTTCAGATGGTCTTTGACGATTGCACTAGAAGATCTTTGCACCGAGAGTGTAAAGTACGCCGATAGTGGCACTGACACCCTTTGTGTAGTTGTTGCAGCCTACTGCGGCATGGATGCGGAGATCCTCGATAGGATAGTAGTGCACGAAAAGACCGCCGAAGGCATAGTCCTTTACACTGGAGATGCCGAGAGGGACGATTCCGCTCACTCCGTCACCTTCAAGTTCGTCGGCGCACCAAAAATCTGAATACCTGAAAAAGTCAGGACAGGATGCGCTGATGGTCTCGTAGCCAGCCTTGGCACCAAGCTCGAGAGCTCCGTCACAGAGTGAGTA
>JAGHSC010000005.1 GCA_018066065.1 Candidatus Cryptobacteroides faecihippi | reverse complement strand
CCGATGAGGGTTCTGTTGTCCCAGAGCCACTTGACGCGGTCTGCGACGTACTTGATCTGAGAGAGTGTGAAGACGCGGCGTGGAACTGCAAGGCGCTGGAGCTCAAGCTCTGCGTAACGCTCTGTTCCATCTGGCTCGCGCTGCTCTGAGACAGTTCCGCGCTCCATGCCTCGGATACCTGAGATGATGTAGAGTGCACAGCCTACTGCAGCTGCTGGGTACTGGTTGTGAGGGAGGTCAGGAACGAACTCGCCTGCGTTGAGATGGCATCCGAGACCTCCTGCAGGGAGGATTACAGGTACGCCGTACTCATCAAGTTCCTTGGCGAGAGCCTCGATGAAGAGAGGTCCCTGGCTGATGTATTCCATGTCAAGAGACTCGTAGAGACCCTGGGCCATTGCCTCCATTCTGCGTACGTCGATACCACCGTAGGTAAGGAAGCCTTCGTACAGAGGAATGTATGTCATCATCTCCTTTGTGTACTTAGGATCCTTTGAACAGATGATACCACCCTTTGCGAAGCTGAGCTTGCGTGCTGAGAAGTAGATGATGTCGAAGTGGTCTGCGAGAAGATGGTAGATTTCCTTGACGTCCATGTACTTGCAGCGAGGCTCGCGGGTCTTCATGAAGTAGATGTTGTCCTGGAGGAGGGAGGCGTCGAGAACTGACCTTACGCCCTTCTCGTGGCAGATGTCAGTGACTGCGAGCATATTCTCGAGAGAGACTGGCTGGCCACCGATGAGGTTGGTGCCTGCCTCTACGCGTACGTATGCAACATTCTCGCTTCCGATCTCATCGATGCGTGAGCGGAGATTCTCGAGGTTGTAGTTTCCCTTGAAAGGATTGTCGCTCTGAGGGATGAGTCCTGATGGGTCTACAAGTTCCTCGACAGTGGCGCCGCAGCGGGTTGCATGAGCCTTCGTTGTCGTGAAGTGGAAGTTCATGAGAGCGACCTTTCCTGGTGCGCAGTAAGCCTCGGCGAGGATGTTCTCGCAGGCACGGCCCTGGTGTGCAGGGAGGACGTTGTCACATCCGAACACTTCCTTGACTGCAGCCTTGACGCGGGTGAATGTCTCGGTTCCTGCGTAGGAGTCGTCTGCCCTCATCATTGCAGCGAACTGGAGATCCGACATTGCGTTTGTACCTGAATCGGTGAGCATGTCGAGATAGACGTCGCGGTTGTTGAGGAGGAATGTGTTGTTGCCGGCGTCCTGTATCTTCTTGAGGCGTTCCTCGACAGGAAGGAGGCTCAACTTCTGGACCATGCGGACCTTGTGCATCTCAAGAGGCACCTGGTTCTCTGACTTGTAGAATTTTACTGCCATTTTGTTTTATTGTGTTGATTTGAATTCTTAAACGTTACAATATTACGTTTTATCCTTTAATGAAATGTGAACATTTTTACGGAAAAATAGACCAATTTTACGTTATTGCCCAAAAAAGACCATAATTAACTACCAATATTATCTGTTATTTACTGAATTGTTTCTATCTTTGACCAGACATTCGGAACCGTGGTCAGGAAATTGGGCATAGATGAACTGAATGCTGTCTTCCATCAGGAGACGGCACATCCGCTCGTCATGGTCGGCGACCTGGCCAGGGCAGATTTGACTCTGTTCGATCCAGTGGACTTCGGCATGTACTGTGTCGTCCTGATGGATGATGATTTCGGTGTGCTGATGAAGAATGGCTCTCCGGTTCGCTATTCTCCCTGTACCCTGTTCTCGCTCAGGCCGGGCCAGGTTGTCGAGACCAAGCTCAACTACAAGGTGCGTCCTCGCGGGTGGATACTTGCATTCAGTCCTGACCTTCTTGAGAAATCAGGTTTGGGCCGTGACTTCTACATGTTCGACTATTTTTCTTCCGACATCCTTGAAGGAATCAAACTGGATGGCGTCGAGCGAGGAATCATCGTCAACTGCTTCACGAACATATTCGCTGAGCTGAACACTAAACGGGACTTCCTTTCCGACCAGCTGATCAGGCTTGGCATCGGTCAGCTTCTGAGCTATGTCAAGCGTTTCTACACGCGTCAGTTTTCTGAGAGCCTGCATCCGGACACTTCATTCGGGCAGAAGCTCGATTCCATGGTCGAGAGCTATCTTTCCAGCGGCCTTGCTGCACAGAAGGGGCAGCCGACCGTTGCGTGGTGTGCTTCACAGTTCAATCTATCGTCGAATTATTTCGGATCCCTGGTGAAGCGTGAACTTCACATCACGGCTCAGGAGTATCTCCAGCAGAAGATCGTCACTGCAGCAAAGCGTCTTCTCCTGGACACTTCAATGGGCATAGGGGAGATCTCCGAGGAGCTTGGATTCTCCTATCCCAACCATTTCTGCCGTATGTTCAGGGTGCGCACAGGAATCTCCCCGCTCGGTTTCAGGAAGACATCTGCCAGGAAATAGGCAAGATTCGACTATTGGAAGATCTGGAGGATCAGGAAGAAGATCACAGGGACTAGCAGCGATGGCAGCAGGTTGAGCGATTTGCAATCCTTGAGCTCCAGCAGGCTGAGGCCGGATGCGACGATCAGAAGTCCTCCAACCGAGATTATCTCATGGATCAGGGCTTCCGGAATGATGCTTCCGGCAAGCATTGCGATGAGATAGAACATGCCCTGCCAGCAGAACAGAACAGGAGCTGCGAAGGCTATGCCGATTCCGTAGGTCGTTGCAAAGACTGTGGAGGTGATCAGGTCCAGGGTCGAGTTCGTGTAGAGGAATGTGTTGTCGCCGTAGAGCGCGCTGTTCATCGGTCCCACAATCGAGAATGTCCCGATGCAGAATAGGAGGAGGCAGGTGGACAGTCCCTTGGCCAGTCCTCCCTTCGACTTTGTTTCCTCACTCTCGCTTCCTGAGTGTCTGTCAACCGGTCTCTTGAACTTTCCGTCAAGGTCAAGTGCAGTTCCTGCAAGCCCTCCTATCGCCAGGCTTACGA
>JAGHSC010000029.1 GCA_018066065.1 Candidatus Cryptobacteroides faecihippi | reverse complement strand
CGCAAGGAAGGTGAAAGATACTTCGGCCACTATGCCTTCTGGGACATGAACATCGGAATAACCCATATCATTTCCGACTCTGACAAACTCCAGCTTACATTCTTCAATGGAATGGACAAGCCGCGCGGAGGCTACGAGAGCTACCTTTCCACACATTACGACGAGGCTACTCATAAGCATACATTCGACTACGGCAAGCGTGAAGACAATTTCGATGTAGGTCTCGGCTGGGGATCGACGACCGCAGGCGTCACCTGGAGCCATCTTTTCTCGGATGAACTGACCATGAGGACCCGCCTCAGCTATGCCCGCAGCGACAACAGGACGAAATTCAGCGTCAGCGAGTGGGACTGGAGCGACGAGAAAGTCCAGCCGATTGTGCATGAGGATGGCGTGTTCTCCAAGGAGGACAACAAATCCAGGGTCCATGATCTGATTCTTCGCAGCGACTTCGACTGGACCCCGTCGGAGACACACCATCTCAGGTTCGGAGCCTCTTTCCAGCACCATATCTACAATCCTGACAGGATGGCGCATTACTGGGTTGAAAGTCCTGACACGACAATCGCCCTAGTCGATACAAAGACTGCGCAGAAATATACAGGCGAAGAAGCCGCACTTTACATAGAAGACGAAATCTCGATAGGAGACAAGCTCATCCTTGCTCCCGGTCTCAGGTATTCGATCTTCAACATCGGAAAGAAGACCTACCATTCACCGGAGCCTAGGCTTGCCATGAGATATGACGTGGGCCGCAATGTCGCTCTCAAGTTCTCATATACTGACATGAGGCAGTACGTCCACCTTATCCAGACCCTATATCTCGATCTTCCGACCTCGAGCTGGCTCCCATGTACCGAAAACATGAAGCCTATGCACTCGAGCCAGGTCGCAGGCGGCGTCTATGCAAGGCTTCCGCATGACCTGCACCTTGAGGTAGAAGGCTTCTGGAAGAGCCTCGACCATATATATGAATACAACGGTCCATTCTCCCTCTACCCGCCGATCGAGAAATGGGAGACGTCCTTCTCTGAAGGAAAGGGACGCGCATATGGTGCCGAGGTGGCATTCGGATGGACGAAGGAGGATACGGACATCAACCTCTCGTACACTCTGTCGTGGTCTCAGAGGAACTTTCCGGACTTCTACCATACATGGTACTTCGACAGGAACGACTATCGCAATATGCTGAACATCACCGCGACTCACAGGTTCTCCAACAAGTTTGAACTTTACGGCGGATTTACCTACAGAACCGGTGGCAGGCTGACACTCGCGGATCAGGGAATCGATCCCGTCAAGAACCAGTATGATGAGTATGAGAATTCCCATCGAGATGAATATTCATATGACAAGCTGTTCACATCACCCAACAATCTGAGGATGCCGTCATACCACAGGCTCGACCTCGGCATGAACTTCAAGAAACTGACAAGAAGAGGCAATGAAAGGACATGGAACTTCAGCATCTATAATGCCTACTGCCATCTCAATCCCATCTATGCCGAAGTCGGCAGGGACAAAGAAGGCAATTACAAGGGCCGCGCATACGGAGCCATCCCTATCATCCCTACATTCAGCTATCAGCTTAAATTCTAAGAGACAATGAAAAGACTTATATATATGCTGGCAGCCATCCTGGCAATCAGCTCATGCGAATACGAGTTCGAGATCGAGGGACAGATGTCCGACAGCCAGACCTATGTAAGGTTCGTGCCTTCGAACGAATCCGACACCACCTTCCTTTTCATCCAGGCGACAACCCCGCTCAAGGACGGCAGCCATCCTGTATCCACTGTAGGAGAAAAAGTGCAGGTACTGGTCAACGGCACTGCAATCAATCTTGAGAAGCAGGAGGATCTTGGCGGGGAATTCACCAGCAAGGTCTATGCAACTACCCACAGGTTCAATCCAGGTGACGAAATAGAGCTTGAGGCAATAATCCCCGGCAGGAAGACCGCTACCGCAATAGTGACGGTTCCCCAGGCTTTCCCTCAGCCGAAATGGTCATACAAGATCGAAAGGGAATCATCCTACTATGACAATTACGATTCAGGAGTCTGCATCGAGATAGAATACGATAATGCTCCCGGTAACTCAGGTAGATACGCCGTCGCAGTCCTTGAGGAGAAGTCATATACACAGGACACATGGTACGGAAACAATGAGACAGGTGAATACGGATGGACAGAACATGAACCTCATGTCATCGTGACTAACTGCAGCTGGTACACTCCAGTCGACAACACACTCTCCACTCTAGGTCAGGAACCGCTCATTTTCCGCCCGGCAAAGCTCAACTGGGACAATAGGACATTCATACATGGCGATGACTGGTACACAAGCCCCAGATTCGTAGATGCGATGGCATGGACAGACATCGCTGACAAGACAAGCGGGAAGGGCACACATCAGGTCTATGTAAGGTATAATGCAGATAGAGT
The DNA here is from genome assembly GCA_018066065.1 of Candidatus Cryptobacteroides faecihippi. Classification (GTDB taxonomy): domain Bacteria; phylum Bacteroidota; class Bacteroidia; order Bacteroidales; family UBA932; genus Cryptobacteroides; species Cryptobacteroides faecihippi. The sequence goes on along the minus strand of JAGHSC010000029.1, from coordinate 1,423 downwards.
AGATGAGGGTTGTCCGGATCCATCAACCTGGGATCCTGACATCCCTAAGGAGGGATGGGGTTACAGGAACACGAGGACTTACAGGTACAAACTTGTGTTCTACAGCTTCGACGAGGCCAGCTATGACTATCAGAAAGCTCAGGAGAATGACAGCGGCTCAGTCCTCGCCGGAATCGGCCTCGCTCCTGCATCGATGACTTATACAAACATCAGGAACGGCATCGGTGTCTGCGGAGCATACATGGTAAGCGAGACAGATTGGTTCAAGATAACAAAATAAGCGGAAGGACTATGGACAGGAAAGACAGGCTTGATTTCGTTCTCGAACACTACAGAGAGAACGCACTTGATACGGAAAAGGCGCTGAGGTCAGTGAGGCGCAGGGCCAATGTGCCGTTTTTGGACTGGAGAATTGCTGCAGGAGTGGCAGCTGCCATGGTCCTTGTCGCCGGTCTGGCTTTCTGGGGCCGCAGCAACTCGATGACGACCATCATGGCCTACGACGAGCCAAGGGAGATTCAGCTGCCTGACGGCTCGTTGGTGTCGCTCGCTCCCGGTTCCGAACTGACCTTCAACCAGAAGAGACTCTCGGGCGAGGGAAAGCGCAAGGTTCGTCTTGAGGGCAAGGCCTTCTTCGATGTCGAGCATGTCGAGACAAGGCCGTTCGAGATCAGTACCCCTGAAGGTTTCGTAAGGGTGCTCGGAACAAGGTTCCAGGTCGATGATATCAAGCATGAGGTCTATGTCCTGAGCGGCAAGGTCTTCTTCGCCAAAAGTGCAGCAGATGAGGGCGTAGTCCTTGCCAACGGAATGAGCGCGTCTCTCGTGGAGGGTGCTGCCCTGCCTGTGGTCGACGAGGCTGCCACCGGCAACCAGATCGCCTGGAAACGCGGCACCTTCATCTACGACGGCCAGCCACTCTCCCTCGCCATCGAAGAACTTGAGGAGTACTATGGCAAGGAGATCGAGGTCGATGACATGGGTAATGACATCTCCGATGCAAGGATAGTCGGTTCATTCGACGTCGATTCCCCTAAGGATGTCCTCTCCGCCATCTCCGAGGCCTTCGACATCAGGGTGAGGTTCATTATTTCCAAACATTGCTGTCCGGAGAAATTTTACCATAAAGTAAGTTGTACCACAGAGCCACTCTCCGGAACAATAATTGGCTCGTCAGGTTTGTTATAAAAGTCACGGATATCACCTCTCTTGAAGAGGATCTGTCCGATAGAATTAGAAATAAGATGAAGACTTGGATTCAGTCCATATTGCTTCTTGGCAATGATAAGCAGAAGATAGTCACAGATGGCTATCCATATCTGCGTGAAGACTGCATTCATAGTCGTTCCGTAGAAGGATTTGATGTGCAGATGTTGCTTGATCCACTTAAAGAAGATCTCAATCTGCCACCTTTCGCGGTAGA
>JAGHSC010000199.1 GCA_018066065.1 Candidatus Cryptobacteroides faecihippi | reverse complement strand
CACAGTTAAAGCAGGTGAATGTCCACACCAGGCTTGTCGGTAACCTTACCGATGACCGTAGCCTTGTCGCCGTGCGAGGCGAGGATGTCGATGGCCTTCTGCGCCTCCGAGGCATCCAGGGCGATGACCATTCCGACGCCCATGTTGAAGATGTTGAACATTTCCCTGTGAGGAATCTTTCCGTACTTCTCGAGGAACCTGAAGATCGGCAGGATTGTCCATGAGCCTTCCTCAACCTCGATTCCCTGACCTTCCTGAAGGATTCTCGGGATGTTCTCGTCGAAGCCACCGCCGGTGATGTGTGCCACACCGTGGACATCACAGTTGCGGATCACATCGAGGACCTGCTTGACATAGATCCTGGTTGGAGTGAGGGCGACAAGTCCGAGCGGCTGGTCGGACTCGAGCTCAGGATAGACCTTGTGGAGGTCGAGCTCGTTGTCTGAGAAGATCTTGCGGACAAGGCTGAAGCCGTTGCTGTGGACGCCGGTGGAAGCAACTCCCACGAGGACGTCTCCGGCCTTCACCTTGGTGCCGTCGATGAGCTTGGACTTCTCGACCACGCCTGTGGTGTAGCCTGCGATGTCGTACTCACCGTCCTCGTACATTCCCGGCATCTCGGCGGTCTCACCACCGACGAGGGCACATCCTGCCTGGCGGCAGCCCTCGGCGACACCTGAGACAATGGCCTCGACAACCTCAGGACGGGTCTTTCCCTGTGCCACATAGTCAAGGAACACAAGTGGTTCCGCACCCTGTGCAAGAACATCGTTGACACACATTGCGACAGCATCGATGCCGATGGTGTCGTGCTTGTCCATTGCAAATGCGAGCTTGAGCTTCGTGCCGACTCCGTCAGTGCCACTGACGAGGATAGGCTCCTTCACTCCAAGCTTTGAAAGATCGAACATTCCTCCGAATGAACCGATGTTTCCCATTACACCGACCCTGTCGGTGGAAGCGACGTGCTTCTTGATCCTGCGGACGACGTCGTAGCCTGCTTCGAGGCTCACGCCTGCCTTCTCGTAATCAACTGCCATTGTATTGTAAGATGTTTTGTTGTCTATCTTGCAAAGATAACCATTTATCAACGGAATATCAACCGGATTTCAGGCAAAGATGTCCCTCAGCACAGAAAGGGAGCGGACATTGACAGCAGACTCCGTGTGATGCTCGATGTACTTGAGGATGGATTCCGCGATCTCGTTCCTGACAACGCCCTTCATCGGGACAAGGAGCGCCTCCTCGAATGGCTTGGAGACCAGTGCATCGACCTCGTCGAAGAACTCCCCGGCGAAAGGCATCAGGTCATCCATCCCGGGGCTGAAGCCCAGGGCCGTGCAGAGGCTCAGGAGGAACAGCAGGTGGAAGTTCGAGAAATCCGTCTCGAGGGCATCGAGGGTGAGGATCTGCTTCTTCAGCCAGTCGGCAAGGCCATCCTCATTGGTCTGGTCCTTCACCACCCGGAAGAGGACCTCGCTCATGAAGAGGGTCATGGTGTTCTTGTAGAGGTTGCTGCGGATCCCGTTCAGCGGAGACAGGCAAGTGAAGTTGCGGGCGTACCAGAGATCCGACTTGGGGTTCTCGGTGACCTCCGCCTCAAGGATGTTGAGCGGAAGGAAGAGGGCCATGGCAGTCTTCGGACTGACACGGACCAGAAAGCCCTTCCTTCCATATTCCTTGCTCAGGGTGTGCAGGACTATGGAGTTCTCCCCGAACTTGGTGGAGCTGATGACTATGAGTTCAGCCTTTGACTTCATTCAGGAAAGCTGACATCGCGCGGAGAGCCTTGCCCCTGTGCGAGATTTCGTTCTTCTGCTCCTCAGTGATGTCGGCCGCCGTGAGCCCTGGATATTCATCGGGGATGAAGATTGGGTCGTAGCCGAAGCCGCCGCGGCCCGACTTCTCCCTGGCGATCTCACCATCCATGACTCCCGTGAACTGATGGACCTTGCCGTCCAGGATCAGTGTCACGACGCTCTTGAAGCGGGCCTTGCGGCTCACCTGGTTTCCGCCGGCCTCGAGGGCAGCGAGCTCGGAGAGAACCTTGTCCATGTTGAGGTTGAAGTCCTTCGACTCACCCGCATAGCGCGCGGTGTACACACCAGGAGCTCCCCCAAGGGCATCCACCTCGAGTCCCGTGTCATCCGCAAAGCAGTCACACCCTTTGCACTTGAATATGTACTCTGCCTTCTGGAGGGAGTTCTCCTCGAGGGTTGTGCCTGTCTCGGGGATGTCCTCGTCGATGCCGAAGTCGGATGGGGTGAAGAGCTCGAATGCCTCACCAAGGATCTCTGAGGCCTCGCGGAGCTTGCCGCGGTTGCCTGTTGCGAAAACTATCTTTGTCATGTTCTGATGAATCTGTCCACAAAGATAGAAATTTCTTACCTTTGTTGTCTGGCATGGCACTTGCGAAGAGAAGCCACGGCCCAAAAAGAAAAGATGATGAAGATCAGGACTTACATAGCTGCCTGCATGGCAATGCTCATCTGCACGGCGGCATCGGCACAGACAAAGAGCTTCAAGCTCGGACAGTGGACAGAGATCAACAACGCGATCCTCAAGGAGCTCAACCGCTCCTACGTGGACTCGCTCCCTCTGGACAGGATTGAGAAGACCGGCATCCAGGCGATGCTGGAGAACCTTGACCCGTACACTGTCTACATCCCGGAAGAGGACAATGAAGACCTTCAGATGATGATCACCAAGGCCTACGGAGGCATCGGAGCAGTCATCTACAAGCCGGAGAAGGACGGGAATGTCATAATCAACGAGCCCTACAAGGGCGCACCAGCAGAGAAGTACGGCCTGCAGTGCGGAGACGAGCTGCTCGAGATCGACGGCGTCACCACGCACGGCCTGACCTCCCAGGAATCATCCGACAGGATGAGGGGCAAGCCGGGAACCACCGTAAGGTTCAAGGTGAAGAAGGTCCGCACGGGAGAGATCGTGGACATCGACGTTGTCCGCGAAAGGATCCACCTCCCGGACGTGGAGTATGCCGGGATGCTCGATGAGAAGACCGGCTACATCTACCAGAGCGGGTTCACCGAGAACGTCTCGGGCGAGATCCGTTCCGCATTCCAGAAGCTGAAGGCCCAGGGCATGGAAAAGCTTGTGCTCGACCTCAGAGGCAACGGAGGAGGACTCATGTCAGAGGCCGTGGAGATCGTCTCCCTCTTCGTTCCGAAGGGTTCGACGGTGGTCTCATCAAAGGGACAGGCCAGCGGAAGCGAGATGGTCTACAAGACGACCAAGGAGCCGCTTGACGCAACGATCCCGATCATCGTGATGGTCGACTCAGGCTCGGCATCGGCATCGGAGATCGTCACCGGAGCGCTCCAGGATCTCGACAGGGCGACAGTGATCGGCACCAGGACCTTCGGAAAGGGCCTCGTCCAGAGCATCCGTCCTCTCCCATACAACGGCCAGCTCAAGGTCACCACCGCGAAATACTACACCCCTTCAGGACGCTGCGTGCAGGCAATCGACTATTCCAACCGCAACGAGGACGGCAGCGTCGGGTACATTCCGGATTCCCTCACCCACGAGTTCAAGACAGCCCACGGAAGGACTGTCCGCGACGGCGGCGGCATCACACCTGACCACACCATCAAGGGGCACGAGTACAGCAGGCTCACATATTCGCTGGTCACCGGCGGAATCGTCCAGAACTACACCATCGAGTTCGCGCGCAAGCAT
>JAGHSC010000284.1 GCA_018066065.1 Candidatus Cryptobacteroides faecihippi | reverse complement strand
CGACTACCCGGAATCCACATCCGAGATCAGCGTGGCACAGGGTTCAGACCCGCTCAGCTTCAGATTCGAGATCATGGGACTGGCCAGGAGCGACAGGGACCAGACCCTGAAGATCAGGCTCAGGAGCGGCGACACCGGATTCGTGGCCGACTCCAGGACCGAGGTCACCATCCCGGCAAAGGGCAGCTTCAAGGTCACGAAGGCCGAGCTGAACGAAGCCGACGATCCCTACATCCTCGTTTCATTCAGCGAGCCGATTGACCCATCGGTCGACATGACAGGCCTGTTCAGGCTGGAAGGAGTCGACAGAAGCTACCTGCAGATCGAAGACTCAAACGTCAGGATCTTCTTCGAGGATGCAGGGGAAAGCACCATCTTCCTCACTGTTTCGGATGCAGTAAGGAGCTATGACGGAGCAAGGCTCGCAGGGGATTTCACCAAGGAATTCACATTCACGGAAGACAAGCCGGCAGTCGTGATACCGGTCACCGGAAACATCCTGCCGGACTCAAGGCAGCTGCTTCTGCCGTTCAAGGCCGTAAACCTCAGGGCCGTGGACATCAGGGTCATCCAGATCCACGAAGAGAACGTCCTCATGTTCCTCCAGGACAATGACCTGGACGGCAGCAACTCCCTCCGAAGGGCAGGAAGGCTGATCTGCAAGAGATGCCTGAGGCTGGACTCCGACCCATCCCGCAACCTGCACAAATGGCAGGACTTCAGCATCGACCTCTCCGGACTGTTCAAGCAGGAGCCCGGTGCGATCTACAGAATCCTGATCTCATTCAAGCAGGACTATTCCCTCTACGGAAAAGAAGAGGCCTTCAGGAGCGGAAGACCTTCAGACAAGCTGATGGAGATCGCGTCCGAGGATATAACGATCGAGGACGACAGGGAATGGGACAAGCCTTACCCTTACTACTACGACAATTTCTACGACTGGGAGCAGTTCCGCTGGGAAGACAGGGAGAACCCGATGAAGCCTACCTACTACATGGACGAAAGCAGGTTCCCGGTCATCAACCTTCTCACCTCCAACCTCGGAGTGATCGCCAAGTACTCCGGAGGAGACAAGCTCTGGGTCAGCGTCAGCGACATCCTCACAGCCGCCCCGGTCTTCAATGCAGAGCTCTATGTCTACAGCTACCAGCTCAAGGAAATCGGATATGCCAAGTCAGGCACTGACGGAATGGCAGAGATCCAGCTGACCGGAAAGCCATTCGCCGTCGTCACGAAGAGAGGCGGAGCCACAAGCTACCTGAAGGTAACCGAGGGCAACGAGAAGACACTCAGCCGCTTCGATGTCGGAGGAAAAGCCCTCGACCAGGGTCTCAAGGCATTCATCTACGGGGAAAGAGGCGTCTGGAGACCTGCAGACACGCTTCATGTGACAATGATTCTCGAAGACAAGGAAGACAGGATCCCTGACAGCCACCCTGTCTCCATGGAGCTCTACACCCCGACCGGACAGTTCTACACGAAGCTGATCAACAGCAACGGCAAGGACGGCTTCTACGTCTTCGACATCCCGACGAAGGCAGAGGACCCTACCGGCACCTGGCACGCCATCTTCAAGGTCGGCGGAGCCACCTTCAACAAATCGCTCAAGATCGAGTCCATCAAGCCTAACCGTCTCAAGGTCAACCTCGACCTTGACGGCGAAGTTATCAGAGGCGGAGAGAGGAACTCATTGGAAATCAACTCCTCATGGCTCACAGGCCCTCCAGCATCCAACCTCAGGTCGACAGTCAGGATGACCCTCAGGAGAGGCAGCACGACCTTCAAGGGTCTCGAAGGCTACGACTTCACCAGCCCGATGTCTGAATATTCATCCAGCGAGCATGATCTTGCCGACGTCAGGCTGGATGCCTACGGAAAGGCCAAGGTCTCAGTGGAGATGCCTTCGGCAGAAGACGCTCCGGGAATGCTTTCTGCCGACATCGTGACCTCAGTCATGGAGGAAGGCGGAGACATCAGCTTCAGCACCATGACGGTGCCATACTCCCCTTACTCATCCTATGTTGGAATCAGCGTCCCTTCATCAGGGCGCGACGGCTACCTGGAGACAGACAAGGACTACAACCTGAAGGTGGCGACTGTCGACAAGGATGGAAGAAGGGTGTCAGGCGTGCACCTTGAATATTCAATCTACAAGCTCAGGTGGAGCTGGTGGTGGGAAAGCAGGAGCGAGAGCCTTGATTCCTACGTCAACGGTTCAGCCGCAGAGGCACTGACTTCAGGCACAATCGTCTCCGGTAAGGGAGACAGCTCGATCCCGTTCAGGATCGACTACCCGGAGTGGGGCCGCTACCTGGTGATGGTCAAGGACATGGACAGCGGACACATCTGCGGACAGATCATGTATGTGGACTGGCCGGCTTCCAGGGGAAAGTCGTCAAAGGCGGACCCGGATGCCCTCACCATGCTGTCATTCAGCACAGACAAGGATTCCTACGATGTCGGAGAGACGGCCACCGTCTACATCCCGGCAGCATCAAAGGGACAGGCCCTTGTCTCCCTTGAGAACTCAAGGACAGTCATTTCCAGGGAGTGGGTGAAGATGAACGGGGAAAGCGACGTTGCCTACTCATTCAAGATCACTCCAGAGATGGCGCCTAACTTCTACATCCACATCTCGCTCGTCCAGCCTCACGAGAGGGTCGACAACGATCTTCCGGTCAGGCTCTACGGAGTCCGCCCTGTACTCGTGAACGACAAGGAGTCGCATCTGGAGCCGGTGATCACGATGCCGGATGTGCTCCGCCCGGAGACAGACTTCACCGTAAAGGTCAAGGAAAGGAACGGCAAGCCGATGACCTACACACTTGCAATCGTGGATGAGGGTCTGCTGGACCTTACCGGATTCAAGACTCCGGACCCTTGGAAGGCAATGCACGAAAGAGAGGCGCTGGGCGTCAGGACTTGGGATCTGTACGACGACGTGATCGGCGCGTACAGCGGCAGGTTCTCGCCTATGTTCAGCATCGGTGGAGACGAGAGCCTCATCATCGGAAGCAAGAAGGACAACAGGTTCAACCCTGTGGTCAAGTTCATAGGGCCTTACACCCTTACATCCGGAA
>JAGHSC010000065.1 GCA_018066065.1 Candidatus Cryptobacteroides faecihippi | reverse complement strand
TTGCCGGTACTGTCAAGGGTTCTGCCGAATATGTTGCAGGACTTGTCGCATATTGTCGTGGAAGTGTCACTGACACTGTCTGGGTGTCCAACTGTACTTCAAGCGTAAAGGTTGAGTCTACATCAGGAAGATCCTCCGGTATCGCTGGCTACAGCACATACACGGTCTTCGACAACTGTAAGAACACTGGATCGGTAACTGCTGGATACTCTGTCGGTGGTATTGTCGGTTACGGCTACCAGGGCACCATCCTCAACTCTTCAAACGAAGGTGTCATCACTGGTACTGGAGAATGTGGCAGGTACATCGGTCTTCCAAAGGGATCATGGAGAATGTGCGCTCTTGATGGTACCAACGATCAGGGTAACTATTCCATGACCGCCGCCAACACCAAGGGCGTTGGTGGAATCATCGGTTATGCTCAGAACGTCGCCATCAAGACAAGCAAGAACACGGCTTCTGTCAATGGTGTCAACAAGGTCGGTGGAATTGCGGGAACAGAGTATTGGTCAAATACTACTGATTGCGTGAACAGCGGTGCCATTACTGCCAGTGCAGACGCTGTCGGAGGTATCGTCGGATGGGTCTATGTCCAGGCGAACACTATGAATGACATCAACAGCGGTACCATTACGGGAAGATGTGCTGTCGGTGGTCTTGTCGGTATGGCAAACAGTGCCACCTCCAACGCTTCCATCAACATCAGGAATGGTAAGAACACTGGTGCCGTCAATTCAGTTGGTGGTTCCACCGTCGCTGAATACAACTACAACTTCAGCAATGTCAGTGCTGCAGGAGGTATTGTCGGCTTGTCACGTGAGCTTTCAAATGGTTCCAACAGAGGTATCACTGCACTTACAGGTTGTGAGAATACCGGTGACGTCACAGGTGCAGGTATTGCAGTCGGAGGTATCGTAGGCTATTCCGGACGTCCTCTCAATAGTGTTCAGACCGGATACATCCAGAAGAGCAAGAACAGCGGAAAGGTCTCAGGTCTTCTTGATGTCGGTGGAATCGCCGGTATCATCTTCCACCGTTTCACTTCATGTATCGTTCGCGTCTCTGACTGCGAGAACAGCGGCGATGTCATCTCTACATCCACTGAAGCTACGAAGTGCTATGTCGGAGGTATTGTAGGATGGACACAGTCTGCTTACCCTGCTGCAGGTACCAAGGGAAGGATCTACAACGACATCAACACGGGTAATGTCATCTATTCTTCACCTGAGGCAAATCCATATGCTGGTGGTATCGTTGGAAACATGCAGCAGACTGAGGTTTACAATGTCTACAACTCCGGTGCAGTCAAGCCTGCTTCAGGATCTCCTGCAGAAGGTGCAGCAGCACTTGGTGGAGTCGCTGGCTATATCGGAGCCCAGGCTGCCATCAACTACTCATATTTCCTCTCCGGCACAGCTGCAAAGGCTATCGGAACAACATCGGCAACTCCAGGAGTCAACATCTCCGAGGTCAATGCTGGTGGAGATCTCGTGGTCCGCACAGAGGATAACGAGCTTGTCGGAAATGTCCTCAACATCTTCGACAATGACTGCTCAACAGTTGTTGACGCTCTCAACGCATGGTCAGACAAGAATTCTTCCGGTAACTACTATTACTGGGCAAAGGGACCAGTCTTCACAAAGGAGTAAGACTTGTCTTGTGAATATTCAAGGAGGGTGGCCTATGGTCACCCTTTTTGATTATATTTGCATCAAACACAGATCGTCATGAAATTCATCAGCTGGAACGTCAATGGCCTGAGGGCATGCGCAGGGAAGGGCTTCGAGGAAGCCTTCAACACTTTGGATGCAGACTTCTTCTGCCTGCAGGAGACAAAGATGCAGCCAGGGCAGCTCGACCTCGAATTCCTCGGCTACACCTCCTACTGGAACTCCGCTGAAAAGAAAGGCTATTCCGGAACAGCCATCTACTCCAGGCACGAGCCGCTCAGCGTCACCTACGGCATCGGAATCGAAGAACATGACCATGAAGGGCGCGTCATCACCCTGGAGATGCCTGAGTTCTACCTTGTCTGTGTCTACGTCCCGAACTCGCAGGACGGCCTCCGCAGGCTCGACTATCGCATGACCTGGGAAGACGCCTTCCGTGAATATGTGTGCGGCCTTGCGGCCAGGAAGGGCGTCATCATCTGCGGCGACCTTAACGTTGCTCACAAGGAAATCGACCTGAAGAACCCTTCTTCCAACCGACGCAATGCCGGCTTCACCGATGAGGAGAGGGAAAAGTTCAGCACCCTTCTGGATTCCGGCTTTACCGACACCTGGCGAGCCATGCATCCCGATGAGGTGAAGTACTCATGGTGGTCCTACCGCTTCCACGCCCGCGAGAACAACGCAGGGTGGCGCATCGACTATTTCCTCGTCTCCGACTCGCTCAAGGACAAGGTCACCGGCACAGAGATCCACAATGAAATCTTCGGGTCGGATCATTGTCCGGTTGAAGTCGAGATCGACCTCTAGGGCGTTCTGATCAGATGCGTCCAGCCCAGCCGATGGAGCCGTCTGGTGATGTGATGGTGAATGTCGATCCCGGGATGTCTCCGGTCCTGACATAGATGATGGCTCTACCCTCGTGGAAGCATCCTTCCTTTCGTGAAGAGTACTTCTTTCCTTCCGGGTCGTACTGGTTGCCGTTGTCGATGCCGACAATCTCCCCGTTAGTGATCTCCGCCTTGAATTCTCCTGAATATGTAGGGATGCGTCGTCCCTTGCTGTCGAGGGCGTCGACCTCGAAGATGGAGATCTTTCCATCAGAGAAATCGTTGAGCTTGAAAGCATTGAAGGCAGCCGGTCTGTCTTCGGCCGTCTGGACGGACCACTCCGCAACCTTCTTTCTTCCATTGTAGCCGATGGCTGTGAGTGTTCCTGGCTTGTAAGGAACTTTCCAGCAGGTGCAGCAGCTGTCTGCGTCAATCTTCTTCCTTGCGAGCTTCTTGCCACCGGCAATGAGCTCGACCTCCTCGCAGTTGCTGTAGGCATAGACCGTCACCTCGCTTCCCTTTGTCCAGTTCCAGTGCCCCTTGACTGGGCGTATGCTCCAGTCGAAGTCACGTCCGTCATCCACCAGGACTCCGGCGTAGACCATCGGCTCCTTTGTCCAGAGAGCCTTTCGGAGATAGGTTTCCGCCTTTGGAAAGCCTGCAACATCGAATATTCCGTCATCCCAGCCACGCGTGTCCGGCCAGACGATCTCGCCGAGGTAGTCGTAGCCGACCCAGATGAACTCACCGATGGCTGCATCGGTCTTCTCGATGGTTGCATGATTCCTGTAGCTGTGATAGGTCTCGGTCCCGAGGAGAATCCTGTCCGGGTAGCGAGTGTGTTCTGCCATGTAGAGGCTGTCCTTGTGGATTCTGTCGATGTAGTTGTAGCCAGCGATGTCGAACAGGTCCATGAAGCCGTAGGCATTTGCTCCGACGAAGAAATCGCAGGCCGCGGTGACAGGACGCGTCGGGTCCTCGGCACGTGCGATGCCGATCAGCTCCTGAGCGATCTCCTTGCCCTTGATTCTCTGGTTGGGAATCTCGTTCCCAAGCATGTACATGAAGACACAGGCGTGATTCCTGTCCCTTCTGATCATGTTCTTCAGATCCGTTTCATGCCACTGGTCAAAGAATCGGTAATAGCTGTATGGCATCTTCCCGTAAGGGCTTTCGCTGTAGCCCCATTCCTGGCCGCGGTTCCATTCATCGAAGATCTCGTTCGAGACATAGAGCCCGATCTCGTCGCAGATGTCGTAGACGAAAGGAGCGAAAGGATAGTGGCTGAGGCGTACCGCATTGCAGCCCATGTCCTTAAGCTGCCTGAGCCTGAGCTCCCAGACTTCCCTCGGGACGGCCGTGCCGAAGCAGCTTGCGTTCTGGTGCAGGCAGACACCCTGGATCTTCTCACGCACTCCATTGACTGTCATTCCGTTCCTGCTGTCGAACTTGATGTCCCTAAGGCCGACTTTCATGGTCTGGGTGTCCATCACCTGTCCTTCGCAGAGTACCTCGCAGACAAGTGTGTAGAGGTTCGGGGATGATGAAGACCAGAGTTTCGGGGTGTCCACGTAGAGG
>JAGHSC010000013.1 GCA_018066065.1 Candidatus Cryptobacteroides faecihippi | reverse complement strand
GCCGAGTGGCTCATCAAGGGCTTCTTCGACGACCTTGGCTCACACGGCGTGGGAGCATTTTCCGAGCTTTATGACGGAGACCCGCCTCATGAGCCGCACGGCGCAATCTCGTCGGCTCTCAGTACGGCAGCCCTCCTTACAATCACCAAATTGATAGAGAAGAACAAATGAAGGTACTGATGTTCGGGTGGGAGTTCCCACCACATATCGCCGGAGGTCTGGGTACCGCCTGCGAGGGAATAGTCAAGGGACTTGCCTACAACGGGGTAGAGACCCTGTTCGTCATGCCTTCGGCTTCCGGTGACGAAGACCAGAGCGCCACGACGATCATCAACGCAAGTGATGTCGCCGTCGACACCGTGTCTTCGACCATCGATGAGTTCCTGGGCAAGGTCAAGTTCGTGCATATCGGTTCCAACATGGTTCCTTACGTCGGACCGGAGGAGTTCACCTCGATTGTCGAGGAGGAGCAGAGACGCCAGGTCGAGGACTTCAGGATCCAGTACGGAATGAAATACAAGTTCTCCGGCAAGTACGGCACGAATCTCATGGAGGAAGTCGCCCGCTACGCAATGGTCGGAGGTACCATCGCCATGCAGCACAAGGATGAGTTCGATGTCATCCATGCCCATGACTGGCTTACCTACCTTGCCGGCATCGCTGCCAAGGAACTGACCGGAAAGCCTCTTGTCGTACATGTCCACGCAACGTCCTACGACCGCGGTGACGAGAAGCACATCGACACCAGGGTCCTCGACATCGAGACCAGGGGAATGCTCGCAGCAGACAGGGTCGTCACAGTCAGCAACCTGACCAGGAACATCGTGATCAACAAGTATCACATCGATCCTGCAAAGGTCATCACCGTCCACAACGCCGTCGACTTCAGCGGCAGGGAGGACCTGACCGTTGAAAGGGGAGTCAAGGACAAGGTGGTCACCTTCCTTGGCCGAATCACCTTCCAGAAGGGTCCTGAGTATTTCATCGAGGCGGCAGCCAAGGTCCTCAAGAGGACTGAGAACGTGCGCTTCGTCATGGCCGGAAGCGGTGACATGATGAACAAGTGCATCAAGCATGTGGCAAAGCTCGGCATCTCCGACAGGTTCCATTTCACTGGATTCCTGCGTGGAAAGGATGTCCAGACGATGTTCGCCCTTTCCGATGTCTACATCATGCCGTCGGTTTCGGAACCGTTCGGAATCTCCCCTCTCGAGGCGATGCGTACGAATGTGCCTTCGATCATCTCGCACCAGTCCGGTGCCGCCGAGATCCTGAAGTATGCCTTCAAGGTTGATTTCTGGGATGTCGATGCGATGGCTGACTGCATTTTCGCGCTCCTCAAGTACCCTGCACTTGCGTCCTTCGCGGCAAAGCAGGGCTATGAAGAGGTGAACCGCCTCAAGTGGAATGGCGCTACCGCCAAGCTCAAGACAATCTACGAATCCCTCATCCAATAATATTCAGAAATATGAAAAAGAGCATTTGCCTGTACTTCCAGGTACATCAGCCTACCAGGCTCAGACTCTACAGGTTCTTCGATATAGGCAAGGACAGCCATTACTATGATGACTATGCCAACCGCAACATTCTCAGAAGGATAGCTACAAAGTGCTATCTTCCTATGAATGAAGTGATTCTCCAGGCCATCAAGGAGAGCAAGGGCGCTTTCAAGGTCGCATTCTCGATCAGCGGATCTGCAATCGAGCAGTTCGACAGGTACGCACCTGAGGTCATCGACAGCTTCAAGGCCCTGGCCGACACTGGATGTGTGGAGTTCCTTTCAGAGACTTACTATCACTCACTGGCTTCCCTCGCAGGAAACTTCAAGGAGTTCGAGCATCAGGTGAACAAGCACAAGCTTGCGATCGAAAGCCACTTCGGTGTGACTCCTGTCACCTTCCGCAACACCGAGCTCATCTACTCCGACAGCATCGGCGAGGAGGTCTACAATCTCGGATTCAAGGCCATGCTGACCGAGGGTGCACGTCACATCATGGGTTGGAAGAGCTCCAACTTCCTGTACAACAACGACCTGCAGCCGAAGCTGAAGCTTCTTCTCCGCAACTATTCACTCAGCGACGACATCGCTTTCCGCTTCTCCGACAAGGGATGGGGCGGCTGGCCTCTCACTGCAGAGAAGTTCACCGACTGGCTGATGGCTTCAGAGGGAGACATCATCAACCTTTTCATGGACTATGAGACATTCGGGGAGCATCAGGATGCTTCATGCGGCATCTTCGATTTCATGAAGGCTCTTCCTGCCGCTGTCCTTGCAACCAAGGAACTTGAATTCGTCACCCCGGCGAGAGCTGCTGCCAAGCACAAGTCGGCAGGATCGCTCTCAGTCCCTGAGGCAATCTCCTGGGCAGACGAGGAGAGGGATGTCACCGCATGGCTCGGCAACGAGCTCCAGCAGGATGCCTTCAACAAGGTCTACGAGATGACCGAGAAACTCGGCATCGTCAATGACCCTCAGCTCTGGAATGACTTCGGCCATCTTCAGGAGAGTGACCACCTCTACTACATGAGCACCAAGTTCTTCTCCGACGGAGAGATACACAAGAGGTTCAACCCATACGACACGCCTTACGAGGCTTTCATAAACTTCATGAATGTTCTCAGCGACTTCTCCATCAGGATTGATGATGCTGCCGCTGAGTCCACGGTACTTGCCGCCAGGGAGGCGGCTGAATAGAACTTACAATAGATGACAGAAGAACTTTTACGACCGGATTACCTGTTCGAGACGAGCTGGGAAGTCTGCAACAAGGTCGGAGGAATCTACACTGTGGTGGCCACAAAGGCTTCTTTCCTGAGACAGGAGATGGGACGCCACCACATCCTCATCGGACCGGATGTCTGGATGGATACCGAAAGCAATCCGGACTTCATCGAAGACTCACATCTCTACAGTCAGTGGAAGGCACAGGCTGCCTCCGAGGGCCTCAGGGTCCGCATCGGACGCTGGAACATTCCTGGCACCCCGACGGCAATCC
Source organism: Candidatus Cryptobacteroides faecihippi (assembly GCA_018066065.1). Classification (GTDB taxonomy): domain Bacteria; phylum Bacteroidota; class Bacteroidia; order Bacteroidales; family UBA932; genus Cryptobacteroides; species Cryptobacteroides faecihippi. Next base: position 2,963 of record JAGHSC010000013.1, on the reverse strand, counting down.
TGGTCGACTACAAGCAGTTTCTTACAAAGCAGGATGACATCCTGACGGAGTACTGGCTGCGCTTCGGCGTGGATTCCATCTCCGGAAACTGGGACTACAGGGAGAATGTGCTGTTCGGCTACGCTGCCGGCCATGTCATCGAGAGCTTCTACAGGTTCAACCTGAGCTCTTCGGACAATGTTGTCGCTCAGTTCCATGAGTGGCAGACAGGTTCGGGAATCCTTTACCTCAAGACGACGGACCTTCCGATTGCAACGGCTTTCACCACTCATGCAACAATGATGGGCCGCTGCCTGGCCGGGAACAACCTTCCTCTCTACGATGCGATGAGCCGTTTTGACGGAGACGAGAAGGCACGCCAGTTCAATGTGGTAGCCATCCATTCCATCGAGAAGGCTTCCGCCCAGAGAGCCGATGTCTTCACGACCGTGAGCGACATCACAGCCTCGGAGTGCGAGCATTTCCTTCAGCGCAAGGTGGATGTGGTCACCCCGAACGGATTCGAGAACAGCTTCACGCCTGCAACTTACGAGGAGTATCTCGAGAGACGCAGGGTCTCACGCTCGAAACTGATCTCCGTTGCATCCGCAATGTCCGGAGAGGAGATCGCGAAGGATGCGATCCTGATGGGGATCGGAGGCCGCTACGAGTACAGGAACAAGGGCATCGACATCTTCATCGACTCGCTTGCAAAGCTTGTCCGTGAGGAGCCGGAAGGCAGGAGCATCCATGCCTTCATCATGATCCCGTCTGGCCACAATGGTCCGGACAAGGACCTTGTCGCCAAGCTTGCGGGAAGCGGGTCCGGCTACACCACCCAGATCTCGCATTACCTGATGAACCCTGAATATGACGCCATCAGCGGCCGTCTGCACGAGCTTGCCCTTGACAACCGCGCCGGCAGCAGGGTGAAGGTCTACTTCATTCCGTCCTACCTCAACGGCAATGACGGAATATTCAACATGTCATACTACGATCTGCTGGCGGGCCTCGACCTGTCTGCGTTCCCTTCCTATTATGAACCATGGGGATACACTCCTCTGGAGAGCCTTGCGTTCTGCATCCCGACACTCACCACGAGCCTTGCAGGCTTCGGACTCTGGGTCAGGGACCATTATGAGGGAGATCATCCGGGAATCACTGTCCTGGACAGGAATGACGCGAATTACCAGGATGTGGTCGACGGAGTCGTCGCCAGGATCCGTGAGATTGCAGCACTGGATGATGAAGGCCGCAAGGCTTACATGTCCAATGCTCGCCAGGTTTCCAAGATAGCGCTCTGGGACAATCAGATACGCTACTACAAGGAAGCATATTCAAAAGCCCTCGCAAAGGTTGCGCAGGCCAGGGAGACATTCTCTGAAGGAAACAATGAAAAACACATTACTTACAGAAAGATGAACATCAACAACCCGTCGTGGAAGAGTGTCATGGTGACACGTCACCTGCCAGAGGCTCTGAGCGGCCTCGAGACTTTGTCCAAGAACCTCTGGTGGTGCTGGAATGAATCCGCCAAATCCCTTTTCGAATCGATCGACCCAGCAGTCTGGCAGTCGACCAATCATAATCCTATCGCCCTTCTCGACGTTGTTTCGCTCAAGAAGTTCAAGGCGCTGGCCAAGGACGAGGAATTCCTCGGACGCCTCAAGGCCGTGATGGATGAGTTTGATGCCTACATGGCCCCAAGGCAGAGAGGAAGGATCCGATGGTCGGATACTTCTGCATGGAGTATGGCCTTGACACCTCCCTCAAGATCTACTCAGGCGGTCTCGGCCTTCTCGCCGGCGACTACCTCAAGGAGACCAGCGACATGAACGTCAATCTCGTTGCGGTCGGCTTCCTCTACCGCTACGGCTACTTCACCCAGACGATCACCGGACAGGGCGAGCAGGTAGCAAGGTATGATGCCCAGGATTTCAACAGGATCCCTGCGGAGCCGGTCTTCGATGCAGAGGGCAACTGGCTCACCACCAGTGTCGCCTTCCCTGGAAGGACCATCACTGCCAGGATCTGGAAGGTCGCTGTCGGACGTACCGACCTCTACCTTCTCGACACTGACTACGAAGCCAACCTCGATGAGGACAGGCAGGTTACCTTCCACCTCTACGGTGGCGACTGGGAGAACCGTCTCAAGCAGGAGCTTCTCCTCGGCATCGGCGGCATCAGGGCGCTCAGGAACCTTGGCCTGAACCCTCAGATCTACCATTGCAATGAAGGGCATGCTGCCTTCACGGGTCTCGAGAGGCTCCGTGAATATGTGACCAAGGACAACCTTGACTTCGGAGAGGCACTCGAGGTGGTCAGGGCATCTTCCCTCTTCACGACCCACACACCTGTACCTGCAGGACATGATGCCTTCGATGAGGGCATGCTCAGGAAGTACATCGGTCACTTCCCTCAGCTCCTCAAGATTGACTGGGAGACCCTCATGTCGCTCGGCAAGATCAACGGAAGCGACCAGGGAGAGAAATTCTCGATGAGCTATCTCGCCGCCAACTGCGCCCAGAATGTCAACGGTGTGTCATGGCTCCATGGTGAGGTCAGCAAGGACATCCTCAACAGCATGTATCCTGGCTACCTTCCTGAGGAACTCTACATCAGCTATGTCACCAATGGCGTCCACTATCCTACATGGGCTGCCAAGGAGTGGAAGAAGATCCACGCTAGGGTCTTCGGAGAGGAATTCAAGACACACCACTACGACAGGAAGTGCTTCGAGGGCATCTACAATGTCTCTGACGATGAGGTGTGGGAGACAAGGAAGGCCCTCAAGACCAAGCTCATAAACAGGGTCAAGAGCATCATCTCCGATCCTTCGCTCAGCAACCATTACTCTCCTGGCCAGATCGTGGCCATCAAGAAGAACCTCAGGGACGACGTCCTCACCATCGGCTTTGCCCGCCGTTTCGCGACCTACAAGAGAGGTACTCTTCTCTTCTCCGACCTCGACAGGCTCGCTTCCA
>JAGHSC010000119.1 GCA_018066065.1 Candidatus Cryptobacteroides faecihippi | reverse complement strand
GACCAGGAAGGCATAAGCTGCCTGACAAGTTCCTCGTCACCAAGGCGGCGCATGCGCCGGCGTCTGAGCAGCATCCCGACGGCCACTGCGGCAAAGAACAGCGGGATGAGCAGCAGGAGCAGCAGTAAATGAGGTTGAGCGAATATTATCATGGCATTTTCCTCATTACAATGTGTTTCAGTATTGCTTCAAGAAGGAGGCAGATCAAGGCTGCCAGGGCGTAGCCGAAGAACAGTTCCTTGTAGATCGGGAAACTGTCGATGGTCGTGCGTGCCTTCTCCATCTTCCCGATCTCGGCGTAGATCTCAGAAAGCTTGGTGTTGTCGGTGGCACGGAAATAACGTCCACCGGTTGCAGCCGAGATGTCGGACAGAAGCTTCTCGTCGATCTCCACCTGCATGTTCTGGACCTGGACGCCCCAAGGAGTCATCACTGGGTACGGAGCTTCGCCATTGGCTCCGACACCGATCGTGTAGACTCTCATGCCGTAGGTCTTGGCGATTTCAGCCGCGGTCTCTGGAGAGATCTCGCCGCTGTTGTTGACACCATCGGTAAGGAGTATGATGACACGGCTCTTCGCATCTGAATCCTTGAGCCTGGCGACTGCGGTTGCAAGGCCGTTTCCGATGGCCGTTCCATCCTCGAGGAAATCAGTGCTGACTTCCTTCATGAGGTTGATCAGCGTGGCCCTGTCTGTAGTAAGAGGGCACTGGGTGTAGCTCTCACCGGCGAACACGACTATCGCCATCCTGTCGGTAGGACGCTGCGAGATGAACTCGATGGCAATGTCCTTTGCGGCACTGATCCTGTCAGGGGTGAAATCCCTTGCCAGCATACTGGTGGAGACATCCATCGCAAGGGCGATGTCGATTCCTTCCGTGTCGATCTTCTCGACCTTTGTGGAAGACCTCGGCCTTGAGAATGCGATCACGATAAGGGCAAGCGCGGCTATCCTCAGGATGTACGGTACGTGTCTGAGAATGCTCCTGAATGATTTGCCTCCTGCCATCCAAGGGATGGCCGTGGAGACCCTCAGGTGAGGCCTGCGGTCCTTGATCTCGTCGTAGATGTACTTCGCGGCGAGCAGGGCTGGAACGATGAGCAGCCAGAGCAATCCTGGATATTCAAAGAACATTACTCGGTCCCTCCTTTTCTTTCTTCAGCCTGGGCAGAGGCAGCACGGGCAGCCTCTTCTTCCTCAAGCTGTGACTGGTAGGTCGTGGTGACGAAGCGGACGGCGGCAGGCAGGGCTGCGGCATTTTCCTCATCCGAGGCAGATGCCTTGGCGAACTTGACAAAGTCCGCAGTCTTGAAGAGTGTCTTCATCTCCTCGTAGAGGTCTGCCGGCACATCAGTGTGCCTGAGCTCCCTGAAGATCTCGTCCGTGGTCATCTCCATGGCATCGAAATGATAGCGTGCAGCGATGTACTCCCTCATCGTGTCGGTGATGCCCGAATAGTAGATCTTCTGTTTTTCCGGAGACCAGTACTTGTTGCCGCGGTAATGGTCAAGCTTCCTGAGCGCAATGACATACGGAGGGTCCTTGTAGGCAGCGGCCTCGGCCTCCCTGCGCTTCCTCGAGAGGAACACCCAGACAAGGATAGCCACGATGGCGATGGCCCAGACGGCAGCCACGTAAGGAATCAGTTCCGGCAGGGTCAGAGGGTATCTCACCTGTCCCTTGATGTCGTGGATGACATAGGTCGTCGTGTCGACCGGGATCGTGAAGAAATCGATCGACTGAGGGTCGAAGACCAATGTGTCGACCGTCCCGTTCTCGCCGGCACGTGCCACGCAGAGCGGAACAAGTTCCCTGTGTCCTTCCTCGAAGGAAGTGATCACAAGCGATACATCGATGTCAAATGCATCCGGAGACTTCTTCCTTCCATGGACCTTGACGGTGTCGACAAGCCATGGGGAGACCACATCGACGCTGTCCATCAGGCCGGAAGTGAGGTCCGGGAGCATGAACTGGGTGCCGGCGGAAACATCCTTGAGGTGGAAACCGTAGCGGAACTGGTCGGCTATGAGCGCCGTGTCCCTCTTCTGGAGCGGTTCCAGGAATGATCCTTCCATCCTGATCGTGCGCCCTCCCGGTGCAGGTGCCGCGGAGACAGGCGTACCCTGCCCTGCTGCAGTCAAGCATGCAGCAAGAGTCAGAATGGTGGAAGCTATGCCGGATAACAGGATATTCATTTGCTATCTTCTTCCAAAAAACGCCATCAGTGCCTTGACATAGTCCTGGTCGGTAGCGACATCGACCGTGTCGATCTGATAGCGGTTGAACAATTCCCTTTCGTTGTCGACAACCTTGCCGAACCATCGTGCATACGCAGCACGCACCTTCCTGCTGGAGGTGTCAACCCATGCAGAACATCCTGATTCAGAGTCCCTTACATGGAGAAGACCCGCATCAGGAATAGTCTGCTCGCGTGGGTCATGAACCTTGATGATGGAGATGTCATGCCTGTTGCGGGCGACCTTGAGAGCATCCTCGTACCTTGGGTTCCCTTCGCCGTCGACATCGAGCATGTCAGAGAGAAGGAAGGCTGTGCACTTCCTCTTCAATGCATTCGTGAGGTATCTGAGAGCCTCTCCGATGTCGGTACCTTCCGACTGCGGCTCAAGCTCGATGATTTCCCTGATGATGTGCAGCAGGTGGCTGCGGCCTTTCTTCGGAGGGATGAACTTCTCGACTTTGTCGCTGAAGAACAATGCCCCTACCTTGTCGTTGTTGATGCTGGCGGAGAATGACAGCACGGCCGCGATCTCGGCCAGAAGCTCGCGCTTTGTCCTGACGCTGGTGCCGAAGACTCCCGAACGGCTTATGTCGATCAGAAGGACGACCGTCATCTCCCTCTCCTCCTCGAACACCTTCACATAAGGGGAACGCAGACGTGCGGTGACGTTCCAGTCCATAGACCTGACGTCATCGCCATACTGGTACTCCCTGACCTCGCTGAAAGCCATGCCACGTCCCTTGAAGGCACTGTGGTACTCTCCTGCGAGGATCTGGTGAGACAAGGCCCTGGTCCGGATCTCGATCTTCCGGACCTTCCTTAGAAGTTCGTTTGCTGAGGATTCAGATGCCATGACCGTTACGGAACTACGACTGCGTTGATCACCTAGGAGATGATCTGCTCGGTGGTGACATTCTCAGCTTCAGCCCCGTAGGTAAGGCCGATCCTGTGCCTGAGAACCTCGTTGCAGACGGCCCTGACATCCTCCGGGATGACATAGCCTCTCCTCTTGATGAATGCGTAGGCCTTGGAAGCTGCGGCAAGCGAGATGCTGGCACGTGGGGAGCCACCGAACGAGATGAGATCCTTGAGCTTTCCGAGTCCGTATTCCTCAGGAGTACGGGTTGCATAGACGATGTCGACGATGTATCTCTCGATCTTCTCGTCCATGTACACATCCTTGACGACGTTGCGTGCGCGGATGATGTCCTCCGGCTTGATTACCGCATTGGCCTTCGGGAACATTCCGGTGTTGTTCATGCGGATGATCTGCTTCTCCTCTTCCTTCTTTGGATAGCTGACGACGACCTTGAGCATGAAACGGTCGACCTGGGCTTCAGGAAGCGGATAGGTACCCTCCTGCTCCACCGGGTTCTGGGTAGCCATCACGAGGAACGGCTCCGGAAGCTTGAAGGTGGAATCACCGATCGTCACCTGACGCTCCTGCATCGCCTCGAGGAGGGCGGACTGAACCTTCGCAGGGCTTCGGTTGATCTCGTCCGCAAGCACGAAGTTGGCAAAGACAGGGCCCTTGTGGACTTCGAACTTCTCATCCTTCTGTGAGTAGATCATCGTACCGATGAGGTCGGCAGGAAGAAGGTCCGGAGTGAACTGGATACGGCTGAACTTTGCATCCACAGCCTGCGAGAGGGTGCTGATCGCGAGAGTCTTGGCAAGACCAGGGACACCTTCAAGAAGAATGTGGCCGTTGGCGAGGAGTCCTATGAGAAGGTTCTCCACAAGGTGCTTCTGGCCGACGATGACTTTTCCCATCTCGAGGGAAAGCATGTCCACGAAGGAGCTTTCCTGCTGGATCCTGTCATTGAGCTCTTTGATGTTTACAGTTTCCATTAATGGTTGATTTTTGATATTTTTGTATTGTCTAATCCAAACATAAAAATGCGTTACAAAGCAATTCTATCCTACGACGGAGCCTCCTTCTGCGGATGGCAGGTTCAGAACAATGCCCGAACGATCCAGGAAAGTCTCCAGAATTCCCTATCGACTCTCCTGAAGGAGACGGTGTCCGTCACGGGAGCCGGAAGGACCGACTCGAAGGTCAACGCTGTGAACTATGTCGCGCATTTCGATTCGGATGTCCCGGGCCTCGACGCCGGGGCGCTTTGCTACAAAATAAATGCCATGCTGCCCACCGGGATAAGGGTTCATTCCATCGAAGCCTGCGAGCCGGATTTCCACGCACGCTTCGATGCAAGGATGCGCGAGTACAAGTACTTTGTCCACAGGAAGAAAGACCCCTTCATGAATGAATATTCATGCCTCTGCACCTTTGCTCTCGATGTGGAGAGGATGAACCGCGCGGCAGGATATCTCCTGGGACAGCATGACTTCAGCTGCTTCGAAAAGGTGGGAAGTGACAACAAGACATCGATCTGCACTGTCAGCATGGCGCACTGGGAGACCTACACCCCGACCCACGTCGCCCAGCTCGGCTACCCATGTGCGGAGGACGACTACCTCGTCTTCACAATCCGCGCCGACCGCTTCCTCAGGAACATGGTCAGGGCTGTCGTCGGGTCCCTCCTGGACGTCGGCAGGGGCAGGCATGAGGAGGAGTGGATCGCCACCCTGGTCAAGGGCGGATCCAGGAGCGACGCAGGGGAATCCGTGCCGGGAAACGCATTGTTCCTAAGCAAAGTCGAATATTAAAGGATAAGTCAGTTTTTTTGACTATTTTTGCAATTTGATAGACTGGCGCATGGTTTTTGCTCCAGCTTCCATCACAACATTTAGAAAACAATAAAAAACGTACGTAAATATCATGTTGTTCCAGTTATTGCAGGCCGAAGGCCTTGACTCATCCATGGCAGATTCCATGGCAGAAGCAGCAGCCGCTGTCCAGGCTGCTCCTCAGCAGATCGAGCAGTCTTACTCACTGATCCAGATGGCATCCAAAGGTGGTGTCCTGATGATCGTTCTCGCAATCCTCTCAGTCATTGCAATCTACATCTTCGGAAAGAAGTGGTGGATGATCAGCAGGGCGCAGAATGTCGACAGGAATTTCATGAGGGACATCCGCGACTACATCCATGAAGGCAAGGTCAAGTCGGCAATCGCTCTCTGCGAGAAGTATGACTCCCCTGTCGCAAGGCTCGTCGAGAAGGGCATCGAAAGGATCGGCCGTCCTCTCTCCGACATCCAGGCTGCCGTCGAGAACATGGGCAACGTCGAGATCGCAAGGCTCGAGAAGGGTCTCACCACTCTCGCAACCATCTCCGGAGGCGCACCTATGATCGGATTCCTCGGTACCGTCCTCGGTATGGTCCAGGCATTCCTCAACATGGCCAACGCAGGCAACAACATCGACATCACCCTCCTCTCCAGCGGTATCTACACTGCAATGATCACCACCGTCGGAGGTCTCATCGTCGGTATCATCGCCTACTTCGGCTACAACTACCTGACATCACAGATCTCCAACCTTGTCTTCAAGATGGAGAACGCTACTATCGATTTCATGGACCTTCTGCACGAACCTGCAGACAACGAAGAGGAGAGATAATCAATGGCATTCAAGAGATCCACAAAGGCTATTTCGGAGATGGGTTCATCTTCGATGACCGACCTTGTGTTCCTGCTTCTGATCTTCTTCCTCATCACCTCGACCCTCGTCAACCCTAACGCTCTCAAGCTCCTGCTTCCAAAGAGCACCGGCCAGGTCAGCGCCAAGGCAACCGTCAGCGTGTCGATCAAGGATTGGGGAGATGACACCTACACCTACCACCTCAACGGCAACGAGACTCCTGTCCAGTTCGTGGACCTGGAGGACGGGCTTGTCGAGATCCTTCAGTCCGAGGAAGACCCGACTTTCTCCATCTACTCAGACGAGACAGTTCCGGTAAGGGAGATCGTAAGTGTCATGAACATCGCAAAGAGGAACCATTACAAAGTCATACTTGCCACACAGCCTGAATGATGAAACAGTATCTTCGTGATAGGAAGAAGGTAGCCGACAAAGCTACGGTGACCGGAGCCGTCCTGACGGTTTCGATCCACCTCGCCGCGTTGCTGCTCTGCGGATTCACCGGGATCAAGTACCTCTACCCTCCGCCACAGGAGCAGACGTTCCTGATCGATTTCGAGGAAGAGGAGCAGCCAGTCGTCAGAAGGCAGCGCATCGGAAGGATGCCGCAGGCAGAGAATGTCGACAGGACAAAGCTTGTAGAGCTGATCCAGAAGAGCGAATCCCCTCACAAGAGCGAGAAGGTCAACAAGACGGCGGAAGGCAAGCCTGATTCCTTCGGAGACGTCGAGACTCCGGTCCAGAAGGAGGAGATCGACAAGAACGCCCTGTTCCCTGGAATGAGCAAGAAGGATTCCTCCCTCGCTCCTCACGGAGCCACGGATCCAAAGGCTGAATTCAAGGCAGGACATCCGACCGGAAACACATCCGTCGGCAAGACCGAAGGTGCGCCAAACGCACACCTCAAGGGAAGAAACACACTTGGAGCACTGCCTAGGCCATCCTACACTGTCCAGGACGAGGGAATCGTCGTGGTGGACATCTGGGTGGACAACTACGGCAACGTGACAAAGGCCGTTCCGGGAGCAAAGGGAACGACTGTCAACAACCAGACCTTGTGGGCTGCCGCGAGAGCGGCCGCCATGAAGGCCCATTTCAACCAGAGCGCAGATGCACCTGCACTGCAGCAAGGAACGATTACATACATTTTCAAACTCAAATAACACACATCAATTATTTTAAAAACGTGGCGTGAGCCACAGATTTCCTATGGAAGAGAAAAAATACGAAAGGCGTAGCGATTACGCGGGAAGAAATGAATCCAGAGGCGGTTATTCCTCTGAAGGAAGGAAACTCAGGCCAAGAAGAAACGCAGGTCCTGCAGCATCTTCAACATCAAACGGAGAATACAGGTCATACGACCATCAGAGAAGCCACTCGAATGACTTCCACAGCAGCGAGCGCAGCAGCCGTCCTTCATACGGACAGCGCAGAAGCTATGGAGAGAATTCCGAGGGCGGAGATAGAAGGCCTTATTCACAGGGCCGTCCATCCTATGGACAGCGCAGAAGCTTCGGGGCAGGCAGTTCCGAAGGTGGCGAGAGGAGGTCTTACCCACAGAGCCGTCCTTCATACGGACGGCGCAGGAGCTTCGGCGAGAATGCCGAGGGTGGTGAGAGAAGATCATTCTCGCAGAACCGTCCATCATACGGACATGGCAGGAACACAGAAGGAGGAGAGAGAAGGTCATTCTCACAGAGCCGTCCTTCATACGGACAGCGCAGAAGCTTCGGTGAGAATGCGGAAGGAGGTGAGAGAAAGCCATTCGCACAGGGCCGTCCATCTTCCGCTCCAAGGAGGAGCTTCGGTTCCAAGCCTGGATTCGGTGCCGGCCGCGGCAACGGCCGTCCGGGTGGGAACAAGTTCGGACGCAGGGATGACAACCACTTCACCGAGACCGATGAGGCAGGAATCAACCAGATGCTCTCAAGACGCCCACAGATCGACGAGAGCGCATATTCAGACAACGACATCGTACCAACACCTATCAAGGAGGAGGTACGCCTCAACAAGTACATCGCCAACTCAGGTGTCTGCTCAAGGCGCGAGGCTGACAACTTCATCCTCGCAGGTGTGGTCACAGTCAACGGAGAAGTCGTAACAGAGCTTGGAACCAAGGTCAACGTCCTCACGGACGACATCCGCTTCAACGGAGAGAAGCTCAAGGGCGAGGAGAAGGTCTACATCGTCATGAACAAGCCTAAGGGCTATGTCACAAGCGCAAGCGACCCTCACGCAGAGAAGACAGTCATGGACCTCCTCAAGGGTCTGACAGTCCGCGTCTTCCCTGTCGGAAGGCTTGACAAGAGCACGACAGGTGTCCTCATGTTCACCAACGACGGAGAGATCGCAGAGCAGCTCACCCACCCTTCCTACAACAAGAAGAAGATCTACCAGGTCATCCTTGACAAGGCTCTCGACGAGAGCGACAAGGTAAAGATCCTTACCGAGGGTCTGGAGCTCAACGATGGAAACATCAAGGCAGACGAGCTCGAGTACATCGACGCCCATGACCACAGACGTCTCGGCATCGAGATCCACTCAGGAAAGAACCGCATCGTGCGCAGGATCTTCGAGTCCCTCGGCTACGAGGTCAAGGCTCTCGACAGAGTCTACTTCGCAGGCCTTACCAAGAAGGGTCTCAAGAAGGGCGAATGGAGATACCTCAGCGAGGGCGAAGTAAACGTCCTCAAGATGGGCGCATATGTCTAGTGGAGAGACACTCAACGGACACAGGGCTGGATTTGTCAACATCATCGGAAACCCGAATGTAGGCAAGTCCACCCTTATGAATGCCCTTGTCGGGGAGAAGCTGTCGATCGTGACGGCCAAGGCCCAGACGACAAGGCACAGGATCATGGGCATCGTCAACACCGACGAGTACCAGATCGTTTACTCCGACACTCCGGGCATGCTGAAGCCTAACTACAGGCTCCAGGAGGACATGATGAAGTTTGTGGACACTGCCATCGGAGATGCCGACATCATCCTCTATGTCACCGACGTCGTTGAGAAGAGCGACAAGAACCAGGAATACATCGACAAGCTCCAGAAGCTTGAATGCCCGGTCGTCGTCGTCGTCAACAAGATCGATGTCAGCGACCAGCAGAAGGTCCTGGACCTCATGAAATACTGGCAGGATCTGCTTCCCGAGGCCACGGTCATCCCGGTTTCCGCCAAGGAGCGATTCAACCTGGACAGCGTGCTCAATGCTATCGTGAGCAAGCTGCCTCTCTCCCCTCCATGGTTCGACAAGGACCAGTTCACGGACAAGAACCTCAGGTTCTTCGCCTCCGAGATCATCAGGGAGAAGATCCTTGAGAACTACAGCCAGGAAGTACCTTACAGCTGTGAGGTAGGCATAGAGTCCTTCAAGGAAGGCAAGGACAGATACGAGATCAGCGCAGTGATCTTCGTGATGAGGGATTCCCAGAAGGGCATCATCATCGGCAAGGGCGGGAGTGCCCTGAAGAAGGTCGGAACCGAAGCCAGGATCGACATGGAAGACTTCTTCCAGAAGAAAGTGTTCCTGCATCTTTTCGTAAAGGTCGCCAGCGACTGGAGGGAAAGCCGCAAGGAACTCAGGAAATTCGGCTACGAGGAGTAGGAATATTCAACAAGGCAGACTTGAACAAGAGATAACAACAGGAGGAATCATGGCAAAAGACGAATGGGAAGACATCCAGAATCCGGAGGAGAATGAGAATGAAGAGGGAATCGAAGAGGTTCCCGTCGACGAATCCGCATCCACATCCAACGGCAAGTACGACAAGCTTCTGAGCGCCGACAGCAAGAAATACAAGCTGTCAGGCATGTTCAGGGACTGGTTTCTGGACTATTCTTCCTACGTGATCCTCCAGAGAGCCGTCCCTCACATCGTGGATGGACTCAAGCCAGTGCAGAGACGTGTGCTGCATGCCATGTACAGGATGGATGATGGAAGCTACACAAAGGTGGCAAACATCGTCGGCCAGGCCATGCAGTACCATCCACACGGCGACCAGAGCATTCTCGGCGCCCTTGTACAGCTCGGCCAGAAGGGTCTTCTGATCGACTGCCAGGGAAACTGGGGAAACATCCTCACCGGAGACAGCAACGCCGCGCCGCGTTACATCGAGGCACGACTCAGCAAGTTTGCCAAGGAAGTGGTCTTCGACCCGAAGATCACGCACTGGATGACATCATACGACGGACGTAACCAGGAGCCTACAGAGCTTCCTGTAAGATTCCCGCTGCTCCTGGCTCAGGGAACGGAAGGAATCGCCGTCGGAATGGCGTCCAAGATCCTCCCGCACAACTTCAATGAGCTTCTGGATGCGTCCATCAGCATCTTGAAGGGAGAGGACTTCACGATCTACCCTGACTTCCCTACCGGAGGCTCTGCAGACTGCAGCAACTACAAGGATGGAGCCCGCGGCGGTTCCGTCAAGGTCCGTGCAAGGATCGAGAAGATCGACAAGAACACCATCGCCATCACGGAGATTCCTTACGGAAAGACTTCGGAGGCAATCAAGGATTCCATCATAAGGGCAAAGGACAAGGGCAAGATCAAGATCAAGAAGATCGAGGACATGACGACCGACAAGGTCGAGATCCTCATCCATCTTCCGAACGACGTCTCCCCTGACAAGACCATCGACGCACTCTACGCATTCACCGACTGCGAATGCAACATCGCACCGAATGCCTGCGTCATCGTGGACAACAAGCCTCAGTTCCTCAGTGTCAAGGACATACTCATCTACGACACGAACCACACAAAGGACCTGCTGCTGTGGCAGCTCCAGATCAGGCTCAAGGAGCTCGAGGACCAGTGGCACTACGACTCCCTCGAGCGCATATTCTTTGAGAACAGGGTGTACAAGATTCTCGAACAGGATCAGAAGACCTGGGAGGAGCAGCTTGAGGATGTCTTCAACCAGATGAAGACGTATCAGGATCTTCTCAGGAGGGAGATCCTTCACGAGGACATCGACAGGCTCGTCGAGAAGCCTGTAAGGAAGATTTCCAAGTTCGACACCAAGTCCATGGATGAGAAGATCCGCGGCATCGAGGAGGAGATGAAGGAGGTTCAGGACAACATCGACAACATCGTCCGCTACACGATCGACTGGTTCAAGAGCCTCAAGCAGAAGTACGGAAAGCAGTTCAAGCGCCAGACAGAGATCTCTGCCTTCGAGACCATTGCTGTAACGAAGGTCGTCAGCAACAATGCCAAGCTCTACGCGAACTACGATGATGGTTTCGTCGGCATCGGGATGAAGAAGGATGACAACGGAATCTACATCTGCGACTGTTCGGACCTTTCGGAGATCGTCGTCATCGGCAAGGACGGAAAGTACCGCATCACGAAGGTGACAGACAAGGCCTTCTTCTGGAAGGACCTGCTCTACGTCGGACTGTTCAACAGGAGCGACACCCGAACCATCTACAACGTCATCTACCGCGAGGGCAAGAGTTCGGTCTACTACGCCAAGCGATTCGCCATCACCAGTGTGACAAGGGACAAGGACTACGACATCACGACCGGTGAGGAAGGTTCCAAGATACTCTGGTTCAGCGTCAACCACAACGGAGAGGCTGAGACCGTGAAGATCTACCTCCGTCCGCGTCCGAAGCTCAAGAAGACCCAGATGGAGTACGACTTCTCTACACTTGCGATCAAGGGCAAGACCTCAAGGGGAAACCTCGTCTCCAAGAACCCGATAGCAAGGATACAGCTCAAGAGCAAGGGTGTCTCCACGATCGGAGGCAAGGACATCTGGTACGACGCAGACATCCAGAAGCTCAACGACGAGCAGAGAGGCATCTACCTTGGAGAGTTCGGACCGGAGGACAAGGTGCTTGCAGTCTTCAAGGACGGCACCTACTACACCACATCGTTCGACGTCTCCAACCGCTACCAGGGTGAAGTCATCAGGCTCGAGAAGCTCGAACCGGACAAGACAATCACAGCGCTGTACTACGACGCATCCGCCAAGGCATTCTACGTCAAGAGGTTCAGCTTCCCGCTCAGCGGCAACACACCTGTCTCCTTCATAGCGGAAGGGACAAAGTCCTACCTCGTGGCGCTCTCCGACGACAAGCACCCACAGTTCCAGGTCACATTCGGCGGGAAATATGCTCACCGCGACCCGGAGAACATCGATGCCGAGGAGTACATCGGCAAGAAGGGTATTGCCGCCAAGGGAAAGAAGTGTCACCAGTACGACCTGAAGGGCGTCCAGTTCATCGAGCCTCTCCACAAGCCGGAAGACGACATCGAGGAAGAGCCTCAGGTCGAACCTGAATATTCAGGAAGTGAGGCTGACATGGCTCCGATCGACGCAGAGGAGATCCTCGCCCCAATGGAGGGAGAAGGAGTAAAGCCTCTGGACATCAGCGACATCCCGGACATCGGGGACTTCGAGGAACCAACACTCTTCTAGGATGAAAGACATCTGCCTCATTGGATTCATGGGCTGCGGAAAGAGCACCGTAGGCAAGCTTATGGTCGACCTTGTTCCCGGCTGGGAGCTTATCGACCTTGACGATTTCATCGAGAACATAACCTGCAGGACAATCCCGGACATCTTCAAGGAAGATGGCGAGGAAGGATTCCGAATCCTTGAGGAGGAAGCCCTCGATTCCATCTTCATGATCGACAGCGACCTTGGAAGGCGTTGCATTCTCTCTCTCGGAGGCGGCACCGTGACCACAGCAGGCTGCAGGAAGCTTGTCCGCGACAATGCTGTGTGCATCTACCTGAAGGCTTCCATCGACACACTGGAAAGGAACCTAATCGAGTTTCCCGGCGACAGACCGATGCTGCAGACCGGCAAGAGCCTCAGGGACAGGATAGAAGAGCTCATGAAAGTACGCGCAGACATCTACGAGGATTGCGCTGACTACACCGTCGAGATCGACGGCAAGACCTACGGTGAAGTAGCTGAAGAGCTGGCAGAGATCGCACGGGCAGAAGCCTAGGATCCCTTTCTAGATGAATTCATCCCTCTCCTTGATGTCCTTGATGCGGAGCTGGAGGGTTGAATTCCCACGATAATAGTTCTCGACGATCGAGTAGCAGATGTCGAACGGATTTCCGGCCTTGATGTAGTCGAAATAGTCCGACATGTTGAAGGCTATGGCAGGGATCTGATGGAAAGGCTGCTTCTCATCGATCAGGTCGAGCTTCATGTGGACACCGCCGGCACCCACCTTCCTTCCGTTTCCGCCATCGGACACATTCTCGGTCTGGAACACAGGATTGGTGTTGCCAGGGCCGAACGGCTGGAACTGCTTCAGCAGTCGGAAGAACTTAGGTGTTATCTGGCTGAACTCGAGAGTTGCATCGATCTCGGTGAAAGGAGTAAGCATCTCCTCGGTGATCCTTGAAGAGATGAACTTCTCGATCCTTTCGACGAACTCCTTAAGGTTTGATTCCTTGAGGGTGAGGCCTGCGGCATAGACGTGGCCTCCAAAGTTCTCCATCAGGTCGGAACAGCTCTCGATGGCTTCATAGAGATCGAATCCGGCAACGCTTCGGGCAGAACCGGTGATGAAGCCATTGGACTTGGTCAGCACGATGGTCGGCTTGTAGAATGCCTCGACAAGACGGGATGCCACGATGCCGACGACTCCCTTGTTCCACATAGGGTTGTAGACGATTGTAGCAGCGCCGGAGGAAAGAGAAGATCCGTTCTGGACCATCTCCAGGGCCTCCTGCGTGATTTCCCTGTCTATGTTCTTTCGGTCATTGTTGTTGTCGTTGATCTTCTCTCCGACAGCATTGGCGAAGTGGTCATCGGAAGCAGTGAGGAGCTCGACGGCCAGACGGCCGGTCTCCATCCTTCCGGCAGCATTGATCCTCGGACCGATCTTGAAGACGATGTCGTCGATCGTGAGG